>PMNO01000604.1:0-16639 GCA_003161835.1 Myxococcales bacterium
GTCCCCGGACATGGTTCGGGTATGGAAATACCCTCGAGGCCTCCCCTTGTACGCGCCGGGTCACGCCGCCCGCGTGGCCGCCGTGGACCAGGCGCTGCGAAGCCATGGGGGATTGTTCGTGATCGGGCACGGACTGCGCGGTCTGGGGGTCAACGAATCCATCCGGGCCGCGACGGCCCTGGTTCGCGACGAGCTGAAATCGGGCTGAGCTCGCGTTGCGCTGAGGCGGCCCCCAAAAAGGGACGTCTCACCGCGGTGCGCATCAAGGCGCGCCAAGGACCCAGATCGCGATTTTCAAATAAATAACGATGCCCGCGACGTCGACCAGGGACGCGATGAAGGGACCAGACGACACGGCGGGATCGAAGCCGAGACGCTTGATCAACAAAGGCAGCAGGGCGCCAGCCACCGATCCGAACGTCACGCAAGCGACCAGAGCCAGGCCGACGGCCGCCGCCATTCCCCCACCACCGCTGTGACCGACGACCAGGGCGCGCATCAGCCCGATGACTCCCAGAATGCCTCCCAAAACCAGGCCCATGCGCAGCTCACGCCCGAAAATTCTGATCGCATCGCCGACGCTGAACTCACCCATCGCCAGGCCTCGAATCACCAGCGCCGACGCCTGCGATCCGGTATTGCCGCCCGACGAGATGATCAGGGGAATGAACACTTCGATCGCGGTGAAGGCACGGCGGGCCGCCTCGTAGTGTTCCAGTACGCTGGCGGTCATGATCTCACCCATGAATATGACGATCAACCACACCGCGCGCTTGCGAACGAACGTCCAGAAGTCAGTCTGGAAGTAGCCTTCTTCGATCGGGTGAACCGCACCCAGCTTCTGGATGTCCTCGGCCTGTTCCTGCTTGAGGACGGTGACAACGTCATCGACGGTGACGATCCCCAGCAGTTTTCGGGTCTGATCGACAACCGGAACCGCCAACAGCTCGTAGTGGTCGAAAAGACGGGCCACGTCTTCCTGGTCCATCTCCGGGGGAACCGACACCACGTCGGCGTCCATCGCCGCCGAGAGCGGCTGACCCGCGCGGGCGAGCACCAAGGCGCGCAGCGACAAGGCGCCCAGCAGCGTCCCGTTGGGATCGACCACATAGACTTCGTTGATGGTTTCCTTGTCCTCGGCGATGCGACGGACCTCCTCGATGGCGCGCTCGACGGTCAGGTGCGGCGGCAGGGTGACGAAGTCCGTGGTCATGCGGCCGCCCGCGGTGTTCTCGGGATAGCGCAGCAGATCGCGGACATCCGCCGACGCCGCCTTCGGCATCCGCGTCAGCAGGTCGGCGCGCACCTCCTCGGGCAGCGACTGGAACAGATCCACGCGCTCGTCGGGCGACATGGCGTCGGCGATGCGGGCCGCCCGGGCGCGATCGACGCCCTGAAACAGATCCGCGCGGCGCGAACCGTGGATCGCATCCAGCGCGGCGGCGGCGGTTTCCTCCGGCAGCGCGCCCAGCAAGGCCACCGCCGATTCGTCCTGCAAGCCGTCGATCAGCTCGGCGAGATCCGCCGCGTGCAATTCCTCGGCGAGCTCCGCAGCCTGGGCCGGATCATGCTTGAGCGCCTCTTCCAGGTCCGGGGCGAGAAGATTGGAAAGACGCACGGAGCCTCGCGAACGAAAAGGAGTTAGGGCGCGCGGACGTCGGCGACGGTGCTGCCCCCGACCACGCGGGCGGGAATGTTGGCCCCCACCCGGTAGTACACGAACATCTCGTTGGCCGCGCCCACCAACAAGACCCGGGAAACCTGGGCCGCCGGGCAAGCCGTCCCCGCCGCGGGCGACGGACTGGCGGTGCAAAACTTCAGAGCATTCACGGTCGCCCCAAAATTGGCATTGGCTTCGGGGCTGTGGTCGGCGTAGGTCTTGTAAACCTCCATCGCATTGGTTGCGGCCTTCCACGCGAACGCGGTCACCCGGCCGGCCCGATCCTTCCCGTCGACGATGGCCGAAGGATCGCCGACCAAGGCCTCGTCTCCGAGCTGGCCGTCCACGTTCAACGCCGCCACGGAGTAGCCGAAATCGACGCCGTCCGCATCCTGGATCGCGACCGGCGCGGGGACGGCACCGGTCGGAAAGGGTCCGAAGTAGACATAGGCNNACGCGCCGTTCGGCGTCACGGAATAGAACGACAAGCTTCCCGCGACGCCCGTCGGATGCGGCCCGCCCACGACCAGCTGTTGAACGGTCGGACCCGCGGGATCGGACCACAGACGCGCGGCCAAAACGGGGCGATGCAACCGATCACGCGCCTCCAGCATGGGATCGACCACCGCGCTGCAGCCGCTGCCTGCGGCGACTCCAGACGTCCAACTGGCAGCATCCCCATCGACCATGACGACGATGTTGTTGTCGGACGCCACGACGTAGTCGGACTTCGCCTCGACACCGGCCAGGTGTCCCACCGCCAATCCGCGCCCCAACCCGGGTTCATCGGGAAGGGTCGAGACAGGCAGTGTGGCGACATTGCCCTCCAGCGCCGGCGACAGCGCGTACGAATAAACGCGCCCGTAGCCTTGGTTGTGAACCTTGGGGCTGGCCATGATCAGTTTCAAGGGCACGCTCGCGGTGTCCTCGGCGAGCGATGAGATGGCCGAATCTTCCGCATCGTTGAGCGCGCTCCCGGGGATCGAGCCTGTGCTCGCGCCACCCGCCGTGTCGATGGTCACCACGACCACGTTCAGGTCGTTGACGCTGCTGGCGACGAATGCCGCCGCCTTGCCCTGCCCGTCCGACAGCGGCAATACCGACTGACCAAACCCTTGCGACTTGAAGCTGTCGGGCGCGCCGATGCTGCGGACGGGGGCCTGGTTGGCATCGTCCGCGAACGTTTTCCAGTTGCATCCCGAAAAGAGTGCCGCGCCGATTCCCAGGAGCAGGTACCGACGGCGAACGCGATCGGACCGCACTAGAACCTCCCCCATGCGCCGAGTCCAGCTCCCTGGGGGGAGAGAGACGGTCCGAAACCGATGGTTCTTTGATCGACCCCCGCGGTGCTCTCCGGGGCATGGGACAGGAATGACACCGTCGCCGAGATGGCCAGGAGGCCGCCCAGCACGTACGCCACGTCGGCGCCCACGGCCTCCCACTTGCCGCGCGAATATCGGGGATCGTTCGAATCAATCAACGCTCCCCCGGCGATGTCGGAACGCAAGCCATCGCGGTTCGCGTTGGACAGATGGCCCACGTATAGCCCACCACCAACGAATAGCGTGGCCAGAACGGCGCTGGTCCAGGCGCCCTTCCTCGACGGGCGCGCGGACCATTGGATTTCCAGACTGGTCTCGGCCGAGCGATCGACACGTAGTTCGGCCTCGTAGTCCTCGAAGCCTGCTTTCTGAACCAGGATCTCGTGTGNNACCCAGCCGTTGTCCCCCTTTTCCAGCTTGATCATGTGCTGCGTCGCCGTGCCCGGGAGCACATCGATGTCCTGACGCATCGGCTTGTACCCCATGCGTTCGATGAAGATCGCATGCTTGCCCGGCTTCAGATGACCGGTGAACGGGGTGCGCCCAATCGCGCCAATCTCCTTGCTATCGATGAATACGTCGGCGCCCGGTACGTTCGAAACGATCTCCACCCAGCCCAGAAAATGCTCCTCGGACAGCGCGATGTAGACGTCCACCAGCTTGTCGGAGCGCGGACCGATGCTGCGTTCCTCCGGCTTGAATCCCTTGGCCTCCAGGATCAGCTTCACCGGCTTCGATTCCAACGAGCCNNCGGGCGGAACGACGACGGAAGGTGGCGCCTCGGCCGGGGGTGTTCCGGGCGCTGCGTCCGGACTCGACGGTGGAACGACCGGGACGGGCGGCGCCGCGGGCGCGGGAGGCGGCGCGAGGATGGTCTTGATGGCCTCGATCCGCACCCGCACGGTGGCGGCGTCCGCGGCCGTGGGCGCCTGGTCCAGATACTTTTGAAAAAATTCCCCGGCCTTGTCGAGCTTGCGTCCTTTTTCATAGGAGACGGCCGCGTTGAACAGAAACGCAGGAAACGGCTTTCGCGCGTAGGCGCCCAGAAAGTGTCCCGCGGCTTCGTCGAACTGTTCTTTTATGAACAGGGTTTGAGCGGCCTCGAATTCGCCCTTCGCCGCCTGGAGATCCACGTCGGGGGCAGATTCTTCGGCCAGAGCCAAGCGTGAACCCAAGGATCCCGCGCACACTCCGAGGATCAAACAGGTCACCAAGTTTTTCCGACTGCGCAAGTTAGGTCTCATCTCAAGTTTAGGTTTCATCAAGGATGATTAGAGTGCGTCAAGCCCGACTTGGGATCAACTATCGCCACATGCCCATCGGCGCTTCACCCGCTCCCTTTCGCGTGCGCGCTAGTGGGTCGGCGTATCCGCGTATCCCACCCCGCGCCTTTTCGCGTCTGTCTCGGAAGTCGCGCCCAAACCCACCCTGCTATATCGTAGTGTCATGGCGACTCCGATCTCTGAGGTGACCGTCCTCGGTGCGGGCGTGATGGGGGCGGCAATCGCGGCTCACATTGCCAACGCTGGGCTCCGCGTGCGGCTGCTGGACCTCCCCGGGGATCCCGGCAAGCAACAGCGACGCAATCACGCCGCCGAGGCAGGGCTGGAGGCGACCCGCAAGGCCAAGCCAGCCGCGTTCGTGTCGCCGCGATTCGAGACCCTGGTGACCACCGGCAACCTCGAGGACGATCTCGGCGCCGCAGCTGCCAGCGACGTCATCATTGAAGCCATCATCGAGAACCTGGCCATCAAGCGCCGCCTTTACGAGCGCATCGAGGCCTTGGGCGGCACCGCTGTCGTCGCCTCGAACACCTCGGGGCTGCGCATCGCCGAACTGATGGAGGGGCGCTCCCTCGAGTTCCGCAAGCGATTTTGCATCACACATTTTTTCAATCCGCCCCGCTACCTGAAGCTGGTCGAGATTGTCGCGGGCGGGGACACGGCGCCGGAAACCATCGCGCGCGCCGAAGATCTCTGCGGTCGCTTGCTGGGCAAGGGGCTCGTGCACGCCAAGGACACGCCCAATTTCATCGCGAACCGCATCGGCACGTTCGCGATGATGCGTACCATGGCCCAAGCCCTCAGCCAGGGGTTCACCGTCGAGGAAGTCGACATGATCTTCGGCCCGGCCAGCGGCCGTCCCAAGAGCGCGGTGTTCCGGACCGCTGACGTCGTCGGTCTGGACACGCTGCTGCATGTGACCCAGAACTGCCACGATGCATTGCCCGCCGATGAACGCCGTGAGGCCTTCGCCCCGCCCGATATCCTGCGAAAGCTCGTGGACCGCAAATGGTTGGGAAGCAAGACCAAGCAGGGCTTTTACAAGAAGGTCGGCGAGCAGATCTTGCAGCTGGATTTCAAGAGCCTGGACTACGGCCCCCTGGTCAAGCCCCGGTTCGCGTCCATCGGGGCCACCCGGGGTGTCGACGACGTGGAGGAACGGTTGCGCCGGTTGCTGGCGGGGACCGATCGGGCGGCCGCGTTCGCGCGCACCATCACCTACGAAACTCTGATCTACGCCGCGAACCGCCTGGGNNTTCGAGACCTGGGACGCGCTCGGCGTCAAGGAGACCGCCGCCAAGATGGAAGCAGCCGGTTTCGTGGTGCCCGGGTGGGTGAATGCTCAAATCGCGGCGCAGGGCGAGGGCATGCGTTTTTACCGTCCGTCGCCCGTGGTCGCGGGGATGCCGCCACGCACGAACCAGCTCGGTCGTCAGGGCGGACACAGTCCCGTGCCCGTGGACCCGCATCAGGTTTCTCTGGACGCCATTCGGGCGGCCGGCGGGGAAGTGGAACGCAACCCGAGCGCGTCACTGCTGGATCTGGGCGATGGTGTCTTCTGCCTGGAGTTTCATTCGAAGATGAACGCGCTCGACCCGGACATCGTGGCCATGACCGTTCGAGCCGTCGCGCGCGCCGAGCGGGAGGGCGTGGGCCTGGTGATTGGCAACGACGCCCCTGACGCGTTTTGCGCCGGGGCGAATCTGTTTTCCCTGATGGTCGCGTTGGGCCAGGGAAATTTCGCCGCCGTCGGCGACATGGTGGCGAACTTTCAGAACGCCGCCCTGCGGACGCGGTATGCGCGGGTGCCGGTGGTAGCCGCCCCGTTCGGTTTGGCCCTGGGCGGTGGCGCCGAGGTGATTCTGGGGTGCCAGCACGTTCGAGCCGCGGCGGAGCTGTATGTCGGATGCGTCGAGGTCGGCGTGGGTCTGGTTCCGGCGGGCGGCGGTTGCATGGAACTGGCGGCCCGGGCCGCCGCGCGTGCGTCGGACGATCCCCAGTTCGATCTGCTCGCTCTTGTGCGGGTGCCGTTCGAAATGCTGGCGCGTGCGCGGGTGTCGACCAGCGCGGAGGACGCGCGCGATCTCGGCTACCTGCGTGGCCAGGACTCAACCTCCCTGGCGCGCGAGACCCTGATCGGCGATGCCAAACAGGTGGTGCTGGGCCTGGCCCGCGCGGGCTATAGCCCTCCCCCTCCGCGGCGGATTCGCGTGATCGGCGAATCCGGGGCGGCGACGCTTCGATCGGCGATCCGAAACCTGGCGGGCGTGCATCAGATCAGTGAACACGACGCCAAGATTGCTTCCGGACTGGCACGTATCCTGTCGGGCGGAAGTGTTCCGGGCGGCGCGTTCGTCAGCGAGCAGACCATCCTGGATTTGGAACGCGAAGTGTTCTTGTCGCTCTGTGGGGAACAAAAGACCCGCGATCGCATCCAACAGATGTTGACCTCGGGCAAGCCCCTCAGGAACTGACCAACTGGCACCCCACCTCACCGTCACCTCACCCCAGAGGAACCGAACCCATGTCCACCACACGTGACGTCGCGATCCTTGCAGCCGTCCGGACCCCGATTGGTCGTGCCCCGCGGGGCACCCTCCGCAACACCCGCCCCGACGATCTGGGGGCCCTGGTGGTGCGCGAGGCCCTGGCGCGCGCGGACGTTCCGGGCTCCGCGGTGGAAGATCTGGTCCTCGGGTGCGCGCAACCTGAAAGTGAGCAGGGCCTGAATGTCGCGCGGGTCATCGGTGAACTGGCGGGGCTGCCTGACGAAACACCGGCGATGACCATCAACCGATTTTGTTCCTCAGGGCTGCAGGCCACCGCCATCATGGCGGATCGGATCGCGGTCGGCGCCCTGGACTGCGGCATCGCCGGGGGGGTGGAATCCATGTCGATGATTCCGATGGGCGGCACGCGCCCATCTCTGAACCCGGTGGTCGTGGAAACCCTGCCCGACGTGTACATCCCGATGGGCAACACGGCCGAAAACGTCGCGCGCAAGTTCGAGATCGGCCGCGCGGAACAGGACGCGTTCGCCTACGAGAGTCATCGCAAGGCCGTCGCGGCCTGGACGCGGGGCGACTTCGTGGCCGAGGTGGTGGCCGTCAAGACCCGGGTCTTCGAGGAGGGCGTGTGGCGCGACGTCACATTCGACCGCGACGAAGGCCCGCGCGCCGACACCTCGATCGAAAAGCTGGCGCTCTTGAAGCCGGTGTTTGATCCGACCGGCTCCGTGACGGCCGGGAACTCATCGCCGCTGAACGACGGCGCCGCCGCGGTGGTGCTCATGGCGGCCGACCAGGCGAAGGCCCAGGGCAAGAAGATCCGCGCCTACTTTCGCGCCTTCGCGGTCGCCGGCGTCCCGCCAGCCATCATGGGGATCGGGCCCGTGCCGGCGGTGCGCAAGCTCTTGAAGAAGACGGGGCTGGCGATCCAGGACATCGACTTGTTCGAACTGAACGAGGCGTTCGCGTCCCAAGCCTTGTACTGCATCCGGGAGCTAGGCCTGCCCCTTGACCGGGTCAACGTGAACGGCGGCGCTATCGCGCTCGGACATCCCCTCGGCGCCACCGGCGCGCGCCAGATCGCGACCGCGCTGCACGAACTGGAACGCCGCAAGGGCCGCTATGCCGTGATCACCATGTGCGTGGGCGGCGGCATGGGAGCAGCCGGCTTGATCGAGCGCGGGTAGGCGGCACCACCCCCTCAGGGGTGTTTCTTCTTCCCATGAGCTGCGGCGGCCTCCAGTCCCTTGAGCCGTTCCTCGGCATCCTTACGCGATGCCGCATCCTGCCCTGCCNNAACTTGGGATCGTGCCGGATCGCCGTTTCGTCCTCGGCGATGGCCAAATCGGTATCGCCCTGCCGCCGATAGACGCTGGCCAGATTGAAATGCATGGCCGCGTCGTTCGGATTGATCTCCAGGGCCTTCTTGAAAGCGGCGATCGCGCCCGGCTTGTCGTTGGCTTTTTCTCGTGCCACCCCGAGGTTTGTCCACGCCGATGCCTCGCTCGGTTTGAGCTCGGTCGCCTTCGTCAGGTGGACGATGGCATTCTTGAAATCGCCCTTCTGGCGATACGCGAATCCCAGTGACACCCGAACCTCGTATTCGTTGGGGGCCAGTGAGACCGACTCCTCCATCTCGCGGATCCCCTCGTCCACCCGCTTGAGGCGCACATACGCCGCCCCCAGGTTACCGCGCGCGGTGGGGTCCTTCGGCTCCAGCTGAACCACCTTCTCGTAAGCGGTCGCCGCCTTCTCGTAGTTCCCCTGCGCGCGCCAGAGGTTGCCCAGGGTCAAGTGCGCCGCGGCATAGTTTGGGCGGGCGGCGATGGCTTTTTCGACCTCGGCGATGGCCTCGACGGTCTTGCCTTCGCGCTTCAGCTGCAGGCCAATGTTGTAGTGGGCCGCGGCCTGATCAGCCCGCGCCGCCCCGGCCGCGCCGAGAAGAATGACCAGAGCCAGGATGCCGGACAGTGCCGGCAAGCGCGCCGCCATCCGCGCCCAGCGGGACCGAGGCGGGATCTTGGCGTTCCGCGGCGCGGGCAGGGCCTCGATCCGAGCGCGCGCGGCGTCTTCCTGGGTGGTTCTCCCCGCGGTTGCTCCGACGGTTGCTGGGCGCGGCATCGATCGACCTCCATGAAGGGCGTTCTGCGACTGGACGCAGATCGCAAAACCGGTATTCAGGTTAACACTGCTCGTCGGGGTCCGGCGCGCTATAGTTCCTCTTCGCTCCCATGCTACAGGCCTTGCTGGTCACTTTTCGAGAGGGTTTGGAATCGTTCCTGATCGTCGGCGTCATCGCGGCGTATCTGAGAAAAACCGGGCGGCCAGATCTGGTCCGGGGCGTAGCGGCTGGTTTCGCGCTATCGGTGGCCACCTGCGTGCTCGGGGCCTATCTGTGGCAACTGGTCCCCAACCAGCCCCTGTACGAAGGCATGGCCGCACTGATCGCGGCCGCTCTGGTGGGAGCCTTTCTGATTCAGATGCTGCGCATGGGGCGCCACATGAAGGGCGACATCGAGACCCGCGTCGCCCGTATTTCGGGGGGCGAGGCACCCCAGCCACCAGCTGCGGGCGAGCGACGTGACGGCGAGACGACCCAAGTACCTCAGCGCACGACGCCCGCGATGCTCGCGGGGATCGCGCTCATAACGGCGCTGTTCGTGACCCGGGAGGGTCTGGAAGCGGTGCTGTATCTGGGCATTCAGATGCGCATGTCGGGAGGAGGGGTCGGGAACAAGATCGGCGCGGGGTTGGGGCTGCTGCTCGCGTCGGCGGTGGCCTGGTTCTGGTTCAAGTACGCCCGCCGATTGAACCTGGGAGTGGTTCTCAAGGTGACCGCGGTCTTCTTGGCGCTGTTCTTGTTCCAGTTGCTGGTGTATGGCGTTCACGAACTGGCCGAAAGCGGCGTCATCGAAGGCAGTCAAGGCCTGCATGACGCAACCGAGGCATTCGGTCCCCAGGGACCTGTCGGCCACGTCCTGTCCTATTCCCTCCTGGCGGCACCCCTGCTGTACCTCGTCTGGAAACGACGCACGGCCCCCCGGCAAGTGCGGTCCGCCTGAGCGCCGCCGCAGCCAAACCCTCCAGCCAGCCCGCGGGTCACCCGCAGGTCAACCATCGATGGGCAGGCGCAGGATCCGGGCGATGGGCCGGAACCCGGCCCGCCGGTACAGGGCCTCGGCCGCTTGATTGTCGCTCCACACCGTCAGAACCAGTTCCGCGGCCTCGCGCCGCCGCGCCCAGTCGGCCGCGGCGCGCATCAGTGCGGTTCCGATGCCGCTGCCTCGCACCTTGTCCTCCACGACGACAGTGTCGACATGAACGCGACGGCGGGGAGTCATGGCGGGATCCCGGGGCGTATCGACCAGGTTGACCGAGACGTAGCCCAACACGTCCCGCGGAGCGTCGACCCGTTCCGCGACCAAGATCGCCGAACCGGTCGCCGGCGGCGCCTCGCGCGCGTCCGAAAGGAGGGACTCCCGAAAGTAGTCAGGCAACAATCGGGCGTGAACCGCTTCGGCTTGCCGACGCAGACGCGCCAGCGGCTCTCGATCCTGAGGCACGGCCGCACGCACGCATACGGNNAGGTCCTCGACCTCGCTCTCGGTGCGCAAAGTGAGGGCGGCATTCGCCAGGCGTTCGGCCTCGACGATCGTGCTCGCCCGGATGATGGACTTGACCAGCGGGATCTGGCGCGGCGCCATGGATAGGTTGCGCAAGCCCAGACCCATCAGGACCAGGGCCAGCAGCGGATCGCCGGCCATGTCGCCACACATCGCGACCTCGCGCCCATGGCGCGCGGCGCCCCCCACAATCTGCTTCAAGGCGCGCATGATCGCCGGATGCAGCGGATGGTACAGATAGCCCACGTGTTCGTTCTCACGATCGGCGGCCAGCGCGTACTGAATCAGGTCGTTGGTCCCGATGCTCAGGAAATCGGTTTCCTCGGCCAGAAGATCCGCTATCAGCGCGGCGCTCGGCGTTTCCACCATGGCTCCGAGCGGGGCGTCCGGATCGTGGGCCACTCCCTCGCGCTTGAGGTCGGCGCAGACCTCTTGGCAGATCGCCCGGGCCATGCGCAGCTCGGCCACGCCTGAAATCAACGGAAACAAAATCCGCGAAGGGCCAACCGCCGCGGCCCGAAACAGGGCGCGCAGCTGGGTTCGGAAGATGTCGGTTCGGTACAGGGAATATCGGATGGACCGAAGCCCGAGCGATGGATTTTGGCCGCTTGGGATGCGCACCGCCGCCGGCATCTTGTCGCCGCCCAGGTCCAAGGTGCGGAAGGTAATTGTGCGTCCCACGGCGCTCTTCAGCGCCGCCACCGCGTGGCCATACTGTTCCTCCTCGGTGGGCAGGTCCAGTCGCTCCAAGTACAAGAACTCGGTCCGAAACAACCCCACCGACTCGGTTCCCAGCTCGACTGCCGCGGCGATTTCCTCCATCAGTTCGATGTTCGCCGCCAGGTGAATGCGCACTCCGTCCTGCGTCTCGGCCGGCGCGTCGCGCATCGACATCAACCGGCGGGCCCGCGCGCGTTGATGGTCCGCGCGCTCTCGATAGTGCTTCAGCGCGGCCGCGTCGGGATCGAGGATCACCTCGCCCCGCGTCCCGTCGACCACCAGCCGCATCCCGGACCAGATCTTGTGCCCCAGGCCCTCGACGCCCGCGACGTACGGCATGCCCAGCGCACGCGCGACAATGGCTGTGTGCGATGTCCGCCCTCCCGCTTCCGAACACATCGCCGCCGATCCCGCCCGCCCCAACTGGGCGACGTCCGCGGGCGAAAGATCGTGCGCGATGATGATGCTGCCCTGAGGCGCCTCTTCGGGGTTGGTTTCGACCATGCCCATCAGGTTGCGCAGCAGACGCTCGCCGACGACCGCGATGTCGCTGCTCCGATCGCGGAAATAGGGATCTTCGATTCGATCGAAAACCGTCTGGATCTGGTCCAGCGCCTTGCGTACCGCCCACTCCGCCCCGGTCTGTTGGTCGCGAATGATGGTGCGCGCGACATCCACCAGGTGAACGTCTTGCAACATCATGCGGTGCGCTTCGAGAATGCGATATTGATGATCGTCGTGTTCCCGCTCGGCGATCTGTTGCTGAATCCGGGCCAGCTGCGCGTCGGTGTGGGCGAGCGCGGCGTCAAACCGCCGCAGTTCGGCGTCAACCGCATCGCCGGATATCCGCCGCTCGTGAACCTCGACGCGGCTGCCCAGCACATGGGCGATTCCGGTCGCGATTCCGGGCGAGGCCGAGACCCCGGTCAGTTTCTCCATCAGGGATCTATCCCCTCGCCGAACCCACCGTCGACCAGCTCGGCCAACGCCGCGACCGCGGTGTCGGCGTCGTCTCCCTCGCAGATCAACGTCATGGAGGTGCCGTGTGCGGCCACCAGGGTCAAGAGACCCATGATGCTCTTGCCATTCGCTTCGTTTCCGTCCTTCATGACGCGAACGTCGGAGCCGTATTTATTCGCGAGTTGAACGAATTTGACCGCGGCTCGAGCGTGCATCCCCAGCCGATTTCGAATCTTGGCGTTGCGTGTGGCGTTCATTTGGTGATTTCCTCGAATGGCACCCGGCCCGTCAATTCGGAACCCAAGCGGATCGATCGCTTTCCCACGTCTCGCAGCACCTGGGCTAGCTCCGGGGGATTCGGCTCCCTGCGGTCGATGGTCGCCAGCTTCAAGAGCATGGCCAGATTGACACCGCAGACGACCTCCACGGCGCGCGATCCGTCGAGCATGGCCATGCACGCCTGGTACGGAGATGAGCCCTGCAGGTCCACCAGGATCACCACTCCCGCCCCGGCGTCGACTTGGTCACAGGCTTGCCCCACACGTTCCAGGGTCTCGTCGAACGTTTCGTCCATCGAGATGGAAATGGGTACCGCCGCCGGCAACGGCCCCAGAATGCCGGCCACAGCGTCCAGGAGACAATCGGCCGCGCCCCCGTGGGTGACCACGACCAGACCGACCATCGGACCCTGAGTGTGCCTGCCCCCTGTCATGCAAACGCCGTAGTGTACGCTATTCAGGCTCCGCCGCCGCGTCCCACGTCCCGATGGCGAACTGAAATCGTTCGGTTTTCGCCAAGAAGGGTGGCCAGGTCGGCGGCAATGGCGACCGACCGATGCTGGCCCCCGGTGCAGCCGATGGCGATGGTCGCGTGGGTCTTGCCTTCCTTTTCGAATCCCGACAGGGACAGGCGCAGGAGGTCGGTGGCCTTGGCCAGAAAAGCCTGGGTGTCCGGGTGATCGAGGACGAAACGCCGGACCTGTTCGTCTTCCCCGGTCAGCGGCGCCAGCTCCTTCACGAAAAAAGGATTCGGCAGGAACCGCACGTCGAGAACGATATCCGCTTCCGGAGGTAGGCCGTGTTTGAAACCGAAAGACATGAGGTTGATCGATAGGTGGGTGCCGGTTTCGCGATGTCGGTCCTGGATCAGGGCACGCAAGGAAGGCATCGTCAGCGCGCCGGTGTCGATCACGGCGTCCGCTTCCTGGCGCATGGGGCCAAGCTGACGGCGTTCCTCCAGCAACGCCGCGCGAATATCCGTGCTCATCAGCGGGTGCCGCCTCCGGGTCTCCGAGAAGCGGCGAATCAGAACGTCGTCCGGCGCGTCCAGGAACAGGACTTCCAGGCTGTGTCCCGCCGCGCGAATCCCCGCCAAGATCTGCGGGCTATCCGCCAAAAAGTCGCCGGAACGGGCATCGATGCCGAGCCCGGCCCGCTCCGTCTCCTCGCGCGTCGACAACAATTCCACGAATTTCGGCAGCAACGGTAGGGGGAGGTTGTCGGCGCAGTAGTAGTCCAGATCCTCCAGGGCGCGCAGGGCCGTGGACTTACCCGCTCCGGAAACCCCGGTGACGATCACCAGTCTCACCCGACCTCACCCGTGCTTCCCCGGTCTGGCCCGCGCATCACAGCTCACTCCACGTCGTCGCGCCAACGGTTGTCGCGGGCATCCGCCAGCGCGCGATCCAGCCGTTCCTGAAACTCGCGCGCTGAATGATGGCCCCGCACCTGCAACAAGCGATTGCGCGCCGCCACCTCGATGAGCGAGCTGATGTTGCGCCCCGGACTGACCGGCACCCGCAGCATCGGGACCGGTACGTCCAGGATCGGGTACACCATCTCGTCGAGGCCCAACCGATCGTGCGCTTCGTTTTGATCCCAGCGCAGCAATTCCAAGACCAGCTCGATCTTCTTTTCGTCGCGAACCGCCGCGACCCCGAACATATCTTTGATGTTGATGATGCCCAGGCCGCGCACCTCCATGTGGTGCTTGATCAGCTCCGAGGCCCAGCCCACCAACACGTCGCCGGATGTTCGCCGGACCTCGACCAGATCGTCGGCCACCAAACGATGGCCGCGCATCACCAGGTCCAGCGCCGCTTCGGACTTGCCGATCCCGCTCTTCCCCAGCAACAGGACTCCCACCCCCAGAACGTCGACGAGGACAGCGTGAATGCTGGCGGTTGGGGCCAGCTGCAATTCCAGATGAGTTTGAATCGCGTCGATGGCGTGCGACGACATCATCGGCGTACGCAGCAAGGGCACCCCCGTGCGTTCGCAGGCGTCCAGCAGCATGTTCGGCACGTCCAGACCCTTGGTGACGATGATACAAGCCGGGTTCAACCCCACGAACCCGTCCACCGACGCGCGCGCCGTTCCTTCAGGCAGCGACGCAACGTACGAAATCTCGGTCGCCCCCAGGATCTGGGCCCGCTCGGGGTGCACCTGCCGCACGAACCCCGCCAGCGCCAATCCAGGTTTTTGAATGCGCGCGACGGTGATGCGCCGTCCAAGTCCCGCCTCCCCCGCCAGCAACACCAGGCGCAACCCCGCCTGTTCCTCCAGCAGGGATCGGATGGTCAGGATCGGAATGTTGCCCCCGGCGGTCATTCCAAAGAAGTGTACCCGACCAGGCGGGCGACTGTCCCCGGGTTCCCCAGGCGGACAGCGCGGTCAGTACTTCGCGTCCTCCTCCAAGATGGTCTGATACATGGTGGCGGCGTCCGGAGCGGCCATCAGGCGCTCGCGGAAGTCCGCATCGCGAAACAGGCGAGAGAGGCGCGCGAGGGCCTTGAGGTGCACGCCCGTCGAGCTGGCCGGGGCGACCAGCATGAACACCAGATGGGTGGGTTGGCCATCGATGGATTCGAATTCGATACCCTTGCGGGCCCGACCAAGCGCGCCCACCAGGCGACCCACCGCGTCCATCTTACCGTGGGGAATCGCGATCCCGTCGCCGATCGCCGTCGACGCAAGAAGCTCCCGTTCCTCCAAGATCTTGCGCAAGGTCTCCGCGTCCACGCCGTCGACGCGAGCGGCCAGGTGTCGCGACAGCTCGGCCAGAACTCCGGCCTTGGTGTCGGCCACCAGATCGGCGATGACCATGTCACCACCCAGAAAATCCGTAACCTTCATGGAACCGTCCCGATGATGGCGCTAGGAACGGGTCGCGGCGCGACCGGTTTCGATCAACCCGTAGTTCCCGTCGCTGCGCCGGTAGACCACCGAGACGTGGTCGGAATCCAGGTCGGAAAACACGAGGAATTGGCTGCCGAGCAAGTTCAACTGCATGACGGCGTCGTGAACCCGCAGGGTGGGAACCGTGAAGGTTTCCTCCTTGATGACATTGAAGGCCGGCGCGATCGGCGCCGACATCCCCAAGGTGCGCGGGGACTCGGTCGCCTCCAGGGGCGAGCCGGGCTGGGGCTCGATGGTCTCCGCCAGAATCACCCGTTCCCGCAGCGAGATCTGCTGATCGTGGGGCTTGTGGTCGCGAATCTTCTCTTTCCACTTACGCACCTGGCGCTCGATGCGGGCCACGGCCAGATCGATCGACGAGTACATGTCCTCGGTCGTTTCCTTGGCGTTGATGACCAGCCCGCTCGGNNTTTTCCAGCTTCTCCTCGGAGTACTCCCGCACGGCCTGCGAGGCGTCCATGTGGCGAAAAGTCGTTGAAAGCTGCATTGAAACGGCTCCTATTGGGAATCATAAGAGGTAACTGACAGAACGACTTCTACCCGATTCTGCGCCACGCGGGTACTGCCCCTGGGCGAAATCGCCGTTCGTCGGCGATCCCCACTCGCGCCGGTGGCGGACCGAATTCCCGATGCCCTAGAACATCTCGCGGCGTTTGCTGCTGGACAGGATCCGCAGCTGCTCGCGATACTTGGCGACGGTTCGGCGGGCGATCTCGATGTTCTGATCCCGCAACAGCTCGACGATCTTCTGATCCGAGTGAGGGCTCTTGGGGCTCTCCGTGGAGATGATCTGCTTGATCTTCAGCTTCACCGCCTCCGAAGCCAGATCGTCCCCGTCCGTCCGCGAAATGCCCGAGTTGAAAAAATACTTCAACTCGAAGATCCCTTGCGGCGTATGAACGTATTTGTTCGTCGTCACGCGCGACACCGTCGATTCGTGCATGCCGATGTCGTCGGCCACGTCCCGCAAGATCAGCGGTTTCAGGTGGGCGGTCCCCTTTTCGAAAAAGTCCCGCTGAAACTTCAGGATGGATTCGGTGACCCGAACGATGGTGCGCTGGCGCTGCTGGATCGAGCGGATCAGCCACTGCGCGCTGCGGAGCTTCTCCTGAATGTACTCCTTGGCCTTGGCTCCGCCCGCCAGGGCGGTTCGATAGAAATCGCTGATCTTCAGCTTGGGCAANNAAGACCTTGGCCGCTTCGTAGATTTCTTCCACCGGCTGGTTCAGGTCCTTGGCGATCGCCGTGAAGTTCTTTTTTTCCAGGTTGGGCAGGTGGCGTTCGATCATCGCCACCAGAACTTCGTCGTCGTGGCCGAAATGCCGAGCCTGGATCAGGAGGCATTCCTTCAGCGTGCGCGCGGCGAC
>PMNO01000604.1:16661-17343 GCA_003161835.1 Myxococcales bacterium
GAAGGCATGTCTTCGTTGTTCGACTTGTACGACGGCATGGGCGCGGACTGCGCCTGGTTCTCCAGGTAGCTCTCCCAATCGAAGTCCGCGACGGCCTCGTCGGCCCGCGAATCGGCCTTGACCTCCTGGGTGCCCTGCGCCTCCCCGGCGACTTCCGGCACCGGCAACTCGGTCTCGCCGGCTCTTTCGGCGTCGCTGGCCGATTCCACCGTCTTGGCGTCCAGGGCCTTGGCCGGATCGGCGGCGTTCTCCCCGCCGTCCTCCAGGATGGGATTTTCCAGCATTTCCTCGCGCACCACATCCACCAGTTCCATGCGCGAGAGCTGCAGAAGCTTGATCGCCTGTTGCAACTGGGGGGTCATCACCAGTTGCTGCGAAAGCTTGAGATGCTGTTTTATTTCCATCGACATGACGTGGGGGCCGTTCGTGAGCGAGTGACAGAAGCGGTGCGCTACCTTCTAGTAACACTCACCGCCGACTCGGTAAAGCCTCAACCTCGTGTCGCGGTACACCCCTTGCATACATGTGCCCCTACCGCGCCCCTNNTGAATTCGGGATGGAACTGGCAGGCGACGAAATACGGATGATTCGGGAGTTCGATCATTTCGATCAACTGTCGATCCGGCGACGTCCCCGACACCACCATGCCCTTGGCGACCAGAAGATCTCGAAATTCGTTGTT
>PMNO01000604.1:17355-18346 GCA_003161835.1 Myxococcales bacterium
TGGCGCGCGTATTCGATCGTCGCGACCTGCATGCCCAGACAGATTCCAAAGAAGGGAGTCTGGCGCTCGCGCGCGTACTGAACCGCCGCGATCTTCCCTTCGATGCCGCGGCTGCCAAAACCCGGGGCCACCAGAATCCCGTCCATTCCCTCCAGGACGACGGCCGCTCCGCGCTTCTCGATTTCCTCCGAATCGATGTGCTTCAAGTGCACACGACAATCATTTCCGATCCCGCCGTGAATCAGGGCCTCGTTCAGGCTCTTGTATGATTCGGTCAGATCGACGTACTTGCCCACCAGCCCTATCTGCACCTCGGCCTGCGGGCTCTTGAGCCGGTGAACCACGTTCTCCCAGCCTGTCATCTCAGGTGCCCGCGACCAGATGTTCAGCAACTCCGCGATCTTGTCGTCGACGCCCTGTTGGTGAAAACGAATCGGCACTTCGTAGATGCAGCTGACGTCCTCCGCCGAGAAGACGGCGTCGGGCGCGACGTTGGTGAACAACGCGATCTTCTTGCGCAACGCGACTTCCAGGGGACGTTCCGACCGGCACAGCAGAATCTCCGGCTGAATCCCGATCTCACGCATCTTCATGACCGAGTGCTGGGTCGGCTTGGTCTTCAGCTCGCCGGCGGCTCCGATGTACGGGACCAGAGTGACGTGCACCGACAATGAATTCTGATAGCCCACCTCCATGCGCAGCTGGCGGATGGCCTCGAGAAAAGGCAGCGATTCGATATCACCGACGGTCCCGCCGACCTCGACGATCAGGATGTCCTCGCCCTTGGCGCAGGCCAGGATTCTCTGTTTGATCTCGTCGGTCACGTGCGGGATGACCTGGACGGTTCCCCCCAGATATTCGCCGCGCCGTTCCTTCTGAATGACGCTCAGATAGATCTGACCCGAGGTCGCGTTGTTGGCCCGGGTCATCCGCTGCGAGATGAACCGTTCGTAGTGGCCCAGATCCAGGTCGGTCTCGGCGCCGTCGTCGG
>PMNO01000335.1 GCA_003161835.1 Myxococcales bacterium
TGTCCGACGACGACGCCACCGCCGTGGCAAGTAGCCTGGCGTCGGGGCCGAGCGCCAGACCGAAGGACCCGACCCCCCACTCCCGTGTTCCGCTTCCCGGACAACCCGGCATCCGGAAGGCCGACCCGCTCGCCGCGCCCCCACAGAGCACCGAGCCCGTGCCTCCTCTGGCGAGCGACCTGGTCGGGTGGAATGCGGCACTGGACCAGCTGCTCCCCTCGGACCAGCCGGCCGCGGCGTCCCCGCCAACCGCGCAGAAGGAAAGCGCCCCATCTGGGATAGGCGCATTGGCCGCGACCGCGGACGTGGCACCGTCGACACAACCGCAAACCGGAGCGCCGGGCGCTGCGGTGGTCAGTTCGACCGTCGCCAGCGGCGGGGGCACGACGGCGGCAAAGGCCGCCGCCGATAGGAGACGATCGCCCGCGGCCCTCATCGGACTGAGCGTGGTGGTTCTCGCTGCGGTGGCGATCTTCTTGGTTCGCTTCTTCGCGTCGCAAGCCACCGAGACGGCACCGTCGTCTGTTCCATCGGCCGGATCCTCCGCCTCCAGCGGCCCGGCGTCGGCACCCGCCGAAGGCCCCGGAGCGACGGTCGGTCCGGGGACCACGGCCGAGCCCATTGCCCCGGCTCCCGCCCCGACCGCGAAGGACCCAGCCGCCCCCGGCACCACCACCACCACCCCTGCGACCCAAGAAGCAGCGGAGTCACCCCCCCGTGCGCAACGCGATCCTGCACCACCGTCGGACGCCCCGGGCGTAGCGGCGGCGCCGGGACCGGCGGAGCCCAGCATTCGTAGGGTCACTGGCAAGCGCCGCATCGCGCGCGTTCCCGGCGATACCACCGCGGAAGCTACCGGACCGACGGCGGCCACGACGGGAAAACATTCCGCCGAGCCTGCGCCCGCGGTGGGTGCCGCCCCTGTCGCCGCGGCGCCGGCGGTGGCTCCGGGCGCCAAGGCCGACGAGGTCGCCAAGACCGATACCGACGCGCCCGCCTACCAGGTCCGCGTGACATCCAAACCGGACGGCGCGGACGTCACGATGGACGGGCAGACCGTGGGCCGAACGCCCTACTCCGGTGGCATCGGCGACATCACCGCTCCGCATTTCATCGCGGTCCGTAAGGAAGGATTCGAGCCCTTCGAGCAAATGATCAGCTCCTCATCGGCGTGGACCAAACCGAGGGTGCCGAACGGCAGTCCGGTGGTTCAAATCCTGAAAATCAACGCGCGACTGAAACCAATTCCTGGAGCCGCCCCGGGAGTCGGAGCGGGAACCTCGGCAGGCGTTGGAAGTGGCGAGGGCAGCCCAGCCACCCAACCTCCCGCCGCGACCACGGAGCCCGGCGCCAAGACCGAAGGTGCCAAAACAGAGCGCCCCATGCCCCCGGCCGACGATCATCCCGCCACCGAGAGCCCGCCGAAGTAGGATCATGCCCCACGGCACGGGCTCAGCGCGCACATCCGTCGCGGTCCTGAGCGCCGCGGTGCTGGCCGTGGGATTCGTTGCGCAAGCCCAAGGATGCCGGCGCCTGGGAACGGCGGTGCCCGTCGACGCGCACGTTCGGGTGAGCGGGCCGGGGGAGGCCGCCCCCAGTGATTCCGCGCTTCGGAGCGGTGCCGCCCCCACCACGCGGCCCCAGGCGCCGCCCCCTGCGGCTCGGGCTCGACGCGTGCTGCCCAGAATCGATGTGCACATGCACATCGGGCCGGATTCCATCGGTCGCGCGACCGCGCTGATGGACAAATGGGGCATCGCAGGCGGCGTGAACCTCTCCGGCATGTACCCCGGTCCGCCCCGCGCCATGCTCGAAATGCAACTCAAGGCGGCGGCGGCCGCGGGGGGACGGATCGCCGTGTTTGCCAATGCCAACTTTCGCCGCGTTCTGAACGACAAGAACTACGGCGTGGCGATGGCGGCCGACCTGGTCGAGTCGAAGCGACTGGGCGCGATTGGATTGAAGATCCCCAAGGGCCTCGGACTCGGATATCCGGCGCCCGACGGAGAACATCTGTTGACCGTGGACGACCGCGGTCTGGATCCGCTGTTCGACAAGGCGGGCCAACTGGGAATGCCGGTCGCCATCCACATCGGCGATCCGAAGGCGTTTTGGAAACCGGCCACGCCCGACAACGAACGCTGGGACGAGCTGGGCGCCCACCGCGACTGGAGCTTCTACGGGCAACCGGTGCCGTCGTGGAACCAGCTCTACGCGGCCTTCGAACGGCGCGTGGCGCGGCACCCCAAGACCATTTTCATCGCGGTGCACTTCGGCAACGATCCGGAGGATCCGGACAACGTCGCCCGCATGCTCGACACGTATCGCAATTTCTATATCGACACCGCCGCCCGCGTGCCCGAAATTGGCCGGCACGACGCGAAGAAGATGCGGCGATTTTTCGAGAAATATCAGGACCGGATCCTGTTTGGTACGGACACGGGCGTGGGCCCCACCCAGGAGGACATGATGTACGGGTCGAACGGTCCCGATCCTCCCACCAGCGCGGACGAGGACCGGTTTTTCCGGGCGACGTGGCGCTATTTCGAAACCGACGACCGCCAGTTCGAAAGCCCCACACCGATTCAGGGCCGCTGGAAGATCGACGGCATCGGCCTGCCCGAAGCGATCCTGCGCAAGGTCTACTTCGATAACGCCGCTCGGGTGCTGCACTGGCAGCCGCCGATCGCGGCCCAGGTACCCCCGGCAATCGACCCGCGCGCGAACTGAACCAGATCCCAATTCCGATGCAGGCTCGCCCTTGACTGCCCAAAGGGGACCCCCATAATGCTCCCGCCATTCCGGAGTAGCTCAGTGGCAGAGCAGGCGGCTGTTAACCGCCGGGTCGGGGGTTCGATACCCTCCTCCGGAGCCAACTCCCGGGCGCGGGCCGGCCGGATGTCCCCCCCGCATCGTCTGGAGATAGAGTTGCCCCATGGAAGAGAAGTTTGAGGTCAAGCCGGAGGACGTGGAGCTGGAGTCGGCCACGTTCAAGGAATCGACGGCGCGTAGCCAGGCCCTCTGGGAGGATCTGCCGCGCAATCCCGGGAAGTATCGCGTGCTCACCGGGGAGCGGCCCACCGGGCCCCTGCACATCGGTCACCTGTTCGGGACCGTGGCCAACCGCGTGCGTATCCAGAACCTGGGCGCGACCACGTTCATCGTCATCGCGGACTACCAGGTGCTCACCGACCGCGACACCGCCGACTCCGTCAGCGCGAACGTGCACGAGGCGATCCTGGACTACCTGGCATCGGGGCTTGACCCGGAGAACGGGCGCACCTTCTTCTTCAGCCACAGCCATGTCCCGGAGCTGAACCAGCTGCTGCTGCCGTTCATGTCGCTCGTGACGACCGCCGAGCTCGACCGCAACCCGACGGTCAAGGAGGAGATCCGCGCCGCCGGCCTGCGGCAGGTGAACGCGCTGATGTACACGTACCCGATCCACCAGGCCGCCGACATCCTGTTCTGCAAGGGCAACGTGGTTCCCGTGGGCCGCGATCAGCTCCCGCACCTCGAACTCACCCGCAAGATCGCGCGGCGCTTCAACGAGCGCTTCGCCCCGACGACGCCCATCTTCCCCGTGCCCGACGCCCTGCTCAGCGATCTGCCGGTGGTGCTGGGCACCGACGGCCAGAAGATGAGCAAGAGCCGCGGAAACACCATCATGCTCCGGATGACCGCCGAGGAGACTGCGAAGGCCATCAAGAGCGCGAAGACCGACGGCGAACGCCACATCGCCTACGACCCGCAGAACCGCCCCGAAGTCGCGAACCTCCTCCGCCTCGTCGCCATCTGCGCGGGCGAGACGCCCGAGGCCGTGGCGGAGCGCATTGGCGACGGCGGCGGCGGCAAGCTCAAGGCTCTGCTCACCGAGACGCTCAACGCCTACCTCGCCCCCCTCCGGGAACGCCGCGCGCGCTACGCCGAGGACGCCGCTTATGTTCGGAGCGTCTTGCGCAAGGGCGTGGAGCGGGCCCGGCAGGAGGCCATCACGACTCTCAAGCAGGTGCGCAAGGCCATGAACATGGACCACGGGCTCGACTGAAGCGGCGCACGGATCACTTCGACGCCATGGACGCAAGGGCGCGCAAGCCCTAGCGGCCTCGCGCTTGAGCCCGAGCCCTTGGGCGCGTCGCGAAAGTTCGGGTGCGGCGCTCCGCGCTCGAAGCCTTCAGTGCGTCGACGGCGCGATCGCGGCTCGGGGCGGGTGATCCCCGAGCGGGAATTTCAGGATCCAGAACCAGCTTCCGTCGGGGCCCGGCTCCTTGCGAGTCACGGCCGTGACGTCTTCGCGCAGGGACACGACGATCTCCAGGTCGGGGCCGCGTTGCACGACGGACACCCGGTTCACCGGGGAGTCAAAATACTGCGTCTCCAGCGGCAGGCGATCGGTGCGCCGGAGCGTGCGGCAGTGTTTCAGCANNGTTGCCCTTCGCGCGCCACGCCAGGCGGGTGCCAAGGCTGGCCTCACGCGCGGCCGCCGCCACGCGAGCGGGCGGCGCGCCATTGGTTCGAACCATCTCCTGTGCGCCGGCGATCCGGATCGCGCCGGCGCACAACGCGAGTCCCAACGCCGCCCGCGCCATCGTCAGGGACCAAGGAGGCAGACGTTGCACCAATTTATCGTAGCATTTTGCATGCGTCGCGTGCGCGCGATCCTACGGCAATCTTAGGGCGACAGCCGAGAAAGGGGGTCGGATGTAAGTATCGGGTCGCGCGGCTCGCCGAGGAGATGCGCGCGTAGATCTCCAACCAGGAATGTCGATCCGGCGCCAACGATCAGCCCGCCCGCGCCGCCGCCGGCGCCGACCTTGGCCCGCGCCGCTGTCAGGGCCGCGACGGGATGGGGAACCGCTGTCACCTCGACGCCCACCTTCCCATGCACCGGCACCTGGCCGTCCACATCGGACGATGCGATTTCGCGCAAAGCCGCGGCCGGCACCGAGCGCGGATTGGAGGATTCGGTGACGAAGACGGCATCGAATCGCGGCACCAGCATCCGCAACATCGCGGCCGCCGGCTTGCCCGCCACGACCGAGAACAACAGCGCGCGCGGGCCGCGCGGCAGGCGATCCAGCTCCGCGGCCAGAGCTGCCGCACCCTCGGCGTTGTGGGCGCAGTCGAGCAGCACGTCGGGTGCCACCCATTCCAGGCGGCCCGGCCAGCGCACCTCGCGGAGGCCAGCCGCGACCGCGCTGCGGTCCAGTCCCCCACCTTGCGCTGCGCGCGCCGCCGCGTCCGCGAGCGCCACCGCCAGGGCGGCGTTCGTCGTCTGGTGCGCGCCCCGCAAGCCGAGGATCTCCGCGGGCGCCTGGAAGTCTGTTCCGAGGCGCCGCAGGGGTGCACCCACCCGCGCCGCGATCTGCGCGATGGCCGCGTCAGCGTCGGGCGGGACCGGGGCCAGGAACAGGGGCACGCCCGGCTTGGCGATGCCGGCTTTCTCCGCGGCGATCTCCGCCAGCGACGAGCCCAGCCATTCAGCGTGGTCCCACGCGATACTGGTGATCGCCGTGGCGACGGGTTCGCACGTGGTGGTCGCGTCGAGGCGCCCGCCCAGCCCGGTCTCGGCCACCACGATCCGCACGCCGGATTCGGCGAATGTCAGGAACGCCAGGACGGTGGCGATCTCGAAGTACGTGAGCGGAACGCCGGTGGCGGCGATGGCCTGATCCAGCAACGCCAGGCGGTCACCGTCGGCTTCCCTTCCATCGACGCGGATGCGCTCCGTGAAGCGGCTGAGATGCGGCGAGGTGTACAGCCCCGTGGGCAGGCCGCTCGCGCGCAGGATCGCGTCGGTCATCGCCGCGGTGCCGACTTTCGTCATGCCCGGCTGCATGATGTCGCCGGTGCGATAGCCCTCGGCCAGCACTCCTTCCACCGCGCGATCGAGCAGCACGGCGTCGTCGATGCGGCCGAACGAATAGCGCAGCGCCATGGAGCCGGTGAGGATGGTGGCGATGGGGTTGGCGAGGTCCTTGCCGGCGATGTCGGGGGCGCTGCCGTG
>PMNO01000333.1:0-8326 GCA_003161835.1 Myxococcales bacterium
ACCACGCTCGGCCGCGGCGGCTCGGATACCTCGGGCGCTTACTTCGCGGCCAAGTTGCGCGCGGTGCGCCTGGAAATCTGGACCGACGTGCCCGGCATGTTCAGCGCCAATCCGCGTTCCACGCCGACGGCGCGCTTGCTGCGCGCGCTGCATTACGACGAGGCGCAGGAGATCGCCAGCAGCGGCGCCAAGGTGCTGCATCCGCGTTGCATCCTGCCGGTCAGGGTGGCGCAGATCCCGTTGTGGGTCTACGCCACGCAAAACCCGCAATTCGAGGGCACGCACATCAGCGCCAGCGGCGGCGACGGCGCCGCGCAGGTCAAGGCGGTGTGCATCAAGAAGGGCATCACGCTCGTGTCGCTCGACAGTCCGGGCATGTGGCACGAAGTCGGTTTCCTCGCCGATGCGTTCCGCATCTTCAGGCAACACGGCATGTCGGTGGACCAGGTGTCCACTTCGGAGACCAGCGTCACCGTCTCGCTCGACCCGTCCGCCAACAATCTTGAACAGGACGCGCTCGATGCGTTGGTCGCCGATCTGAACCAGCTGTGCCGCGTGCAGGTGATCGGACCGTGCGCGCAGGTGAGCCTGGTTGGGCGCAACATTCGCGCCATCCTGCACCAGCTCGGCGCCGCCTTCGAGTTGTTTACCGACCAGCGCATCTACATGGTGAGCCAGGCCGCCAATGACCTGAACTTCACCTTCGTGGTCGACGAAGTGCAGGGCGACCGCCTGGTGCAGGGATTGCACGACCTGCTGATCAAGCCGGTGCCGGGCGACACCGTGCTCGGACCGACCTGGGCGGACCTCTACGGCATAACCAGGCGCAGCGACGCCGCGCCGCAGCCGTGGTGGTACGCGCGCCGCAACGATCTGCTGCGCGTCGCCGTCGATCACGATTGCGCGTACGTCTACGACGGATCGATGGTGCGCGGCGCTGCGCAGGACCTGCGCGCGCTGAAATCGTTTGCGCAGGTTTTTTACGCGATGAAAGCAAACCCCAACGCCGAATTGCTGCGCATCATTGAGGGCACTGGAGTGGGTTTTGAATGCGTGTCGCGCGGCGAGCTCGAACACGTGTTCGCATCCGTCCCGGGCATTGCACCGCACCGCATCCTGTTCACGCCCAATTTCGCCGCGCGCGAGGAATATGCGTGGGCCTTCGAGCGGGGTGTGACCCTGACGATCGACAACCTGTACGTGCTGCAGGCCTGGCCGCAGCTGTTTGCGAAACGCGAAGTGCTGCTGCGCGTCGATACCGGCACGGGCCGCGGCCATCACCATCACGTGCGCACCGCCGGCGTGAATTCCAAGTTTGGCGTGCCGCTGGCCGAGCTCGGCGCGGTCGCGCAGCTCGCAGCCGCGGCCGGTTGCCGCATCATCGGCCTGCACGCCCATACCGGTAGTGGCGTGTTCGACATTGCCAGCTGGATCGAAACCGCCGAGATCCTGTTTACGGCCGCCCGGCGTTTCCCGGACGTGCGCATTATCAACGTCGGCGGCGGACTGGCGGTGCCGGAGCGGCGCGAGCAGGCGGCGCTCGACCTGGCGAGGTTCGATGCCGCGCTGGGCGCGATCGCCGCGCAAGCGCCGCGCATCGCGCACGATATCGTCCAGGAAACTCGCGCCCGCGTCGCGCAGGACAGTGAGCACATCGCGCGCCGGCGCCGAGAGCTGCGCGTCGTCCAGCCCGTCGCGGGTGGGTAGAAGCCAGCCCAGGTCCCGGCGCCGAACCAAAGCGATGGGCGCCACGCGGCTGGGCGCGGCCGCGCTATCGCGGGCCGCCAAACGCCCCCACATGATTTCACCGGACAGGCAAAGCCCATCCAGCCAACCCGGATCGTAGTTGTTCACGCGGGCGGGCAGGATCTCGCGCTCCCAGGCGCCGGCGGCGCTTTCGAAGCCCTGCAGCTGGCCGATGACGTTCAGCAGCCCCGCCCGTCCCTCCAGGCGCGATCCCGGCGCGACGTGTTGCCACTTCAGCAAGAAACGAAAGTAGTCGGCTGCGGTCGCCGGCTCGATGGCGCGCCGGAGGCCGTCCAGCATGCGCCGGTTGATCCGCGCCAGCAGGCGCCGATCACACCACTGCAGTTCGATGTCGGGCGCGCGCCCCGGCGCTTCAGGCCGGGCGAGGTCCGTGCCCCCGTCCGCCGCGGGCGTGGCCGCCAGGCGCTGATCGAATTGGCCACGCAAGACGTTGCCTTCCAGTTCCACGCGCGCCAGCGCTCCTTCGATGTCTGGTCGGGGCAGGTCCAGGAGGGCGGCCAGATGTCGCGCGGTGGTCGGGCCAAGGAGGGTCAGGTGACCGCGCACCACCTCGGTGAGCGCACCGTCGCGGTCTTGCCACGGGCGGGGCCGGCGCGGAGGTGGTTCCACCACGTCGGGCACAAACGCGCGTCCCGACCAGACGGTGTCGGCCAGCGAGCGGCGTTCCGCGGCGACCCAGAACGTGCGCTCGCGGTCGTGGTCCTGACCGTGGTCGCCGCCGCCGCCACCACCGACCGAATCTCCGGCGGGCTCGCGCATCGGTATCAGACGGGCCGCGCGTCCCGCCGCGCCGAGCTCCTCCGCAAGCGCCGTCCAGCCGCGGGCCGCCACGAAAGATGCGGGCGCCCCGCCCAGATCCAGCAACAGATCGTGCAGCTCGTCGGCGTCGCGCACCGCCGGTTGCGCCTCGGCGACGACCTCGTCGATCCGTTCCGGAGCAAGAGTCCCCAGGTGCTCGACCATCTCAGCCGGCAGCCCGCGTCGCAACGTGACGGCCCGGGTGCGCCGTTCTTCCAAGGGGGCGTCGTCCAGGAACGCGTACGGGTTGGCGTTCAGGATCTCGTGCGCGAACACGGACGGCTCCGGAAGCTCCCGCGCGATCGTCGCGATGCGCCCTGCCCGCACGTCCGTGAGGACCGCCTTCAACCCCTCGGCATCCATGGCCTCCGTCAGACAGTCGCGCAGGGTCTCGCGCACCAGCGGGTGATCCGGGATGACAATGGCACCCGCCCCGTGATTGTCCTGGCAGGCTGTTTGCGCGGGAAAAACCGCCGCGATCAAATCTTGGGCGCGCATCCGCTGGATGGGAGGGGGTACCCGCTTGCCGCCGCGGTGACGCAACAGCGCGAGCGAGCGCATCGCATTCCAGCGCCATCGCGTCTCGAACATCGGCGCCTGGACCGACGCTTGGGTCAGCAATTCGTCGACGTCCTCGGGCCGCAACATCTGGAACACGGTCTCCAGCGGGAAGCTGTGCTGCGCGCCGAGCGACAAGACGAGCCCGTCGTCGGTGGCCGCGGCCTGCAATTCGAAATCGAACGACCGACAGAACCGTTTGCGCAGCGCGGTTCCCCAGGCGCGATTGATGCGCCCGCCAAAGGGGGCGTGGAGCACCAGTTGCATTCCGCCGGCCTCGTCGAAGAACCGCTCCGCGATCACGCATCGGTCGGTCGGGACCGCTCCGAGCGCGGCGTACCCAGCGGCCACGTAGTCGCGGACCAAGCGCGCGGTCGCAGCGTCAATCGCGGGATCCGCCAGCATGTCGGTGGCGCGGGGAGCCCCTTGCGCTCCCGCTTCGGGCTCCGCCGGGGGTTCTTGATCGTTTCGAGGCTCGGCGCCGCCGGCCGCCGGCGCCGGCGCCGCGCGCTGGATTTCAGCCATCACCGACGCCCGCACCGCGGCCACCTCGGCCGACAGCTCGAGCGTGCGCGCGGGACCCTCACCCAGCCAAAATGGAATCGTGGGCGGGGCCCCGTGCGCGTCCTCCACCCGGACGCGCCCTGCTTCGACTCGTCGGATGCGCCAGGAATTGTTTCCGAGCAGGATGATATCGCCCGCCATCGATTCAATCGCGAAATCCTCATCGATGTTGCCGACCAGAGTCCCCTCCGGCTCCAGCACCACATCGTAGTTCGCGTTGTCCGGAATCGCGCCGCCCGAGGTCAGCGCGCCCAGCCGCGCGCCCCGCCGTCCCCGCAACCTTCGGTTGACGGCGTCTCGATGGAGCAGCGCCCCCGCGCGCCCCCGGCTGGTGGCGATCCCCTCGGACAGCATGTCGACCACCGCATCGAAATCGGTCCGGGTCAGGGCCGCGTATTGGGCGGCCCGGCGGCAAAGATCATAGAGGGCGTCCTCGTCCCATTCCTCGCACGCGCAGGCCGCGACGATCTGCTGACCCAACACGTCGAGCGGGGCCTCGCGCA
The DNA here is from genome assembly GCA_003161835.1 of Myxococcales bacterium. Classification (GTDB taxonomy): domain Bacteria; phylum Myxococcota_A; class Polyangia; order Fen-1088; family Fen-1088; genus FEN-1088. The sequence continues at coordinate 4,191 of PMNO01000333.1, forward strand.
GAGCCACCGCGTCGATCACGCCCCGCCGTGCCGCGTGCACCAGCGCGACCGACTCGATCAGCTGATCGCGCGTGAGCGGAAACAACCGACCCTTCGGGGTCCCGCCCACCACGTGCCCTGAGCGTCCGATGCGCTGCAGGCCGGTCGCGATCGAACGCGGCGATCCCACCAGGCACGTCAGCTCCACCGCTCCGATGTCGATCCCCAGCTCCAGGGACGCCGTCGCGACGACCACGCGCAGATCGCCGGCTTTCAAGCGCTTTTCGGCGCGGTGGCGGCGTTCGCGCGAAAGGCTGCCGTGATGAGCCGCGACCTGGTCCTCGCCCAGCCGTTCACCGAGGCGATGCGCCACGCGTTCGACCAGCCGCCGCGTGTTCACGAACACCAGCGTGGATCGGTGGCCGCGGACCAGATCCGCCAGTCGGTCGTAGATCTCGCCCCACTGCTCGTTGGTGCAAACAGCCCCCAATTCATCGCGGGGCAGCTCGATGCCCAGATCCAGATCGCGCCGCGGCGAAATATTGACCACGTGGGGCGGCGGCCGGCCGACTCCGCACAACAACCGGCCAGCGACCTCGATCGGATTCACCGTCGCGGACAGGCCTATCCGTTGCAGCGTCGCCGGACGGCCGCTGTCCGTGTTGGCGCCGACCAACGCCTCCAGACGTTCCAGCGAGAGCGCCAGATGGGCCCCGCGCTTGTCCCGGGCGACAGCGTGGATCTCGTCGACGATCACCGTGCGTACATCCCGCAGCGCCTTGCGCCCCGATTCGCTGGTGAGCAGGATGTACAGCGATTCGGGCGTGGTCACCAGGACATGGGGCGGTCGCTTGACGGCTTCGCGCCGCTCGCGGGCTGTCGTGTCGCCCGTGCGCACCGCCGTCCGGATCGCAGGGCGTGGATAGCCCTGTTCCTCGGCGAGGTCCGCAATCTGGCCCAGCGGCTCTTCCAGGTTGACGCGAATGTCGTTGGACAGCGCCTTCAGGGGCGACACGTACAAGACGTGGGTCCGGCTCTCGAGGCGACCGTCGATTGCATCGCGCAAGAGGCGATCCAGGCACGCAAGGAACGCCGCCAGCGTCTTGCCGGATCCGGTCGGCGCGGTCACCAGGACATCCTTGCCGGCCTCGATCAGCGGCCAGGCGCCCAACTGGGCGGCGGTGCCCGCGGCGAATCGCCGCCCCAGCCAGCTTTCGATTACGGGGTGGAACATGTTCGGACGGACTGACCGTCGGTTCAGTATTGTGCCAGAGGCCGCGCCGTCGGCAAGGCCTTTCCCGAACGGCCCGATCGTGGATAGACCCGCGCGGGGCCATTTTCGGGTAACCTGTGATGGGGGCGGGTTTCATTTCAAAAAAGGGTACAGGACAACGAGCGTGATGGATTCAAAACGGCGGCGAACGAGCCACAAATCACCCCTGCCGAACTTCCTTCCGCTGGCGACGATGCTGGAGGATCTGTCCAAGCAGAGCGGGCAGCAGGGCATCACCGGGGAAGCTGTGCAAAAGGCGATGGGACTGCGCAGCTTGTTTCTGGCCCAACGCTTGTTGTCGGCGTTGGGCGGGTCGAGCCGCCGATTCGAGACCGCCGAGGAATTCGTCACCGTCGCTCAGAACCTGATGGCGGGACCGGTTTCCGCCAAGATCGGCTTCCTGTTCCGGCTGCACGACATCGACGGCGACGGCATCATCACCCGCGACGATCTCGAGCGATTGGTCCACATCGCCCTGGCCGAGAACGACCTGAGGCTCCCCGATCAGGACGCCGACAAGCTCATCGACGCGGTCATGACCGCCGCCGATTGGAACCGTGACGGCAAGATCGGGATCGCCGAATTCGTCCAGATGATGCTGGCCCACCCCGATTTGCAGCGCCGCCTGTCCGACTACGGCGTGTCGCTGCTCATGCCCGGACGACGCGCGCGCAAGATGGCCCTGCTGCCCGGGGCGGGCCTCGGCGGTTGGGTGCGCAACGGCGTTGTGCTGGCCTTCTGGCTCTGCCTCTACGCGGGCGTCAACGTGTTCCTGTTCATGGCCGCGGTGCTGAAATATCAGTCGGCCGGCGCGAGCCTGCCTCTTCAGATTGCCCGCGGGTGTGGCGCTTGCCTCAATCTGAACGCCGCGCTGATCGTCGTTCCGATGCTGCGCCACACCTTCACCTGGGTCAGGCGATCCGCGCTCGGAGGGATCGTCCCGGTCGACGACGCGTTGGGGGTCCACCGCCTGCTCGGGGAAGTGGTGGTGGTCTTCGGCGTCCTGCACTCGGCCGCCCACGTGCTGAACGCCCGCGTTCTCAACCTCGCCGCCGTGGTCCCGTGGGTTGCCGGAAGTCGGACAGTGGCCACGGGGGTCGCCCTCCTCGGCGTGCTCTTGCTCATGTGGTTGTTCTCGCGCCGCTTCGTTCGGCGCACGGGGCGTTTCGAGCTCTTCCATCTCACGCATCTGGGATACTTCCCGATGGTCGCGCTGCTGTTCGTTCACGGACCCCATTTTTGGATCTGGGGCACCGTGCCCTGGTCCTGGTATCTACTGGAGCGGCTCGTCCGCACGCGCTCACGCCGGGCTCCAAGTCGCATCATCGCCGCCCGCGCCCTGGCGTCCGACGTGACCCGATTGGATTTCGAGCGGCCGCATGGCTTCACCTACGCGCCGGGAGACTACGTGTTTATCCGCGTGCCGGCGGTGGCCCGCCACGAATGGCACCCCATGACGCTGACCAGCGCGCCCGAGAATCGCAAGGTTCTCACCGTCCACATCCGCGGCGTCGGAAACTGGTCGTCGGCCGTCTTCAATCGGGTGGACGCGCGATTCAAGGCGGGCGAGGAGACCCTGGTGCGCATCGACGGTCCCTACGGATCGGCCAGCCGGCACATTTTCGACGCGCCCCACGCGGTCGCCATCGCCGGGGGCATCGGTGTGACCCCCTTCGCTTCGATCCTGCAGAGCCTGCTGCTTGGCCATGGGCGGCCCGATTCCCGCCTGAAGAAGCTCCGCTTCGTCTGGCTGAGCCGGGACCAATATTCCTTCGAGTGGTTTCGTGATCTCCTGGGCGACCTTGAAAAACAGGATCCGACCGGCCTGCTCGACATTCACATCTTCATGACTGGGGGACGGACCGATATGGCGGGGGGGGTGCTGGATGTCGCCCAGCACCTGTTGCACAGCCGCAAGGAAGGCGACATCGTCACCGGTCTGCGGGCCCACACCAGGCTGGGCACACCGGACTTCAACGAGTTGCTCGAGAGCTTCTATCGGGCCCCCAACCTGCCGCGGCCGCAAGTGTTCTTTTGTGGGCCGACCCCACTCGGACGAACGGTGGCCCGAAGTTGTCGCCGGCTGGGCCTCCGCTTTCGGCACGAGCGGTTCTGATCGGCGCGCCGTCCGCGACAGACAGGAACGCGCCAAAGAGGTACAATCCGGTTTTCTCCGGCGGGCATGTGACACTTCCCGGACCCATTGTCTTCTCCATTCTCGCTGCCCTGAGCGCCGCGACGGCCGTCGGTTGTGGCCGCACCGACCTGGAGCTCACGGGTCGCGGCGGGCAAGGGGGCGTTTCCCCGGTGGGGGGAGGCGGGGCGCGGTCGGGCGGTCGCTCTGGCTCGGGCGGAGGCGGCGGGACGGCAGGACGTGGCGCGACCGGTGGCGCGACCGGCTCGGGAGGTCGGGTCGCGAGTGGCGGCGCGATGGGCACCGGCGGTCGCACCGGCTCCGGTGGCGCGGTGGACGCGGGGGTGCGCGATGCGGTTGCCGAAGGGCGGCCGGTCGTCGATGCCGCTGGTCCCGATCTGCCGCCTTCGACGCCCGGTACTTTGACCTGCGGGGTTCAGCTCTGCTCCACCAAGACGCAGTCTTGTTGCGTGAGCATCGCGGCCGGCGCGGTGGGCGCGCAGTGTGTTCCGCTCGGTTCAACCTGTGGGGGCGCGGGGCTGGATTGCGACGAGCCCGCCGACTGCGCCGGGGGAACCTGTTGTTTCGGCTTGCAGCTGGGGGGCGTGGGCGGGGTGGCCATCGGGAGCCGGTGCGTGGCGCGGGTCTCGTGCGCCGGCCTCGGGCGTTTCGTCGTCTGTCGTACGAACAGCGATTGCGGCGGGACGAATCCCGTCTGCTGCCTGGTCGCCGGCGGTGTTCCTGTGTGCC
>PMNO01000333.1:8393-8969 GCA_003161835.1 Myxococcales bacterium
CAGATCGCGCGCCGTCAATCCATCACCAACCCCGAGAATACCGTGTACTCGGTGAAGCGATTCATGGGCCGACGCAACGATGAGGTCCAGGAGGAGGCCAAGCGGGTTCCCTACAAGGTCGTTCGCGGNNAAGGTCACCGAGGCGGTGATCACGGTTCCCGCGTATTTCAACGATTCGCAGCGACAGGCGACCAAGGACGCGGGACGCATCGCCGGCCTGGACGTCAAGCGTATCGTGAACGAGCCGACGGCGGCGGCGCTGGCCTACGGGCTCGACAAGTCCAAGGACCACCTGATCGCGGTCTACGATTTCGGTGGCGGCACGTTCGATATTTCGATCCTCGAAGTCGGCCAGAACGTGGTCGAGGTCGTGTCCACCAACGGTGACACCCACCTGGGCGGTGACGACATCGATCAGCGGATCATGGATTGGCTGATCGCCGAGTTCAAGAAAGACCAGGGCATCGACGTCTCGAAGGACAAGATGGTCATTCAACGTCTGCGGGAGGCGGCCGAGAAGGCCAAGATCGAGCTGTCGTCGGTCATGGAGACGGAGATCAACCTGCCGTTCTTGAC
>PMNO01000333.1:9105-9323 GCA_003161835.1 Myxococcales bacterium
CTGGGCGGCGTGATGACCGTGCTGATTCCGCGGAACACGACCATCCCGACCAAGAAGTCCGAGAGTTTTTCGACGGCGGCCGACAATCAGAGCTCGGTCGAGGTCAAGGTGTTTCAGGGCGAGCGACCCATGGCGGCGGACAATCGCTTGCTGGGCAAGTTCGGCCTGGACGGGATTCCGCCGGCGCCCCGTGGAGTGCCCCAGATCGAGGTCACCTT
>PMNO01000333.1:9335-9875 GCA_003161835.1 Myxococcales bacterium
GACGAAAACAAGGACAAGATTCCCCAGAACGATCGCACGGAGCTGGAGGCGGCGCTGAAGGACGGGCGCGATGTCCTCGAGACCAACAAGGACATGAAAGAAGCGGAGGTCTTCAAATCGGCCTTCGAGCGNNACCTTCGACATTGACGCCAACGGCATCGTGAACGTGTCGGCCAAGGACAAGGCCAGTAGCAAGGCGCAGCACATCACCATCACCGCCTCGTCGGGAATGACCGAGGCCGACATTCAGCGGATGGTGAAGGAGGCGCAAGAGCACGAGTCCGAGGACAAGCAGCGGCGCGAGNNCTGCAAAAGGTCTCGCACAAGATGGCGGAGGCCCTGTATCGAGCGGCTTCCGATGCGTCGACCGCCAACAGCGAAACGACCGGTCCAGACGGCGCCGAAACGGGAGCCGGGGGCGCGACGGGGGGCGGCAAGGACGACGTGATAGACGCGGAGTACACCGAAGGCCCGAAATAGCGGGCGGGAAGGGCGTGCGCCCGCTCGGCGCGCGCACCTAGAAAACAGGCATGATTGAAC
>PMNO01000628.1 GCA_003161835.1 Myxococcales bacterium
ACAGGCAGCCTTCCGACAATCGAAAGGTACCCTTCGGAAATCAGGGGGGTCCCCTTACGCCGTGGGCTGTAGGTAGCGGTCGGAATCGTCCTCTCAGCTCTTTGCACTACCAGTGGTGCATTGTGCGCCACTGGATCAAAGGGCGCCATCGTGGCTCTCGTGCCCCGACCCTCTCCCGCTGCGACACCTAGTCCCGCCATCTCCCAGCGGCGCACAATGCAGCAGTGGCGCTCCAACATCGAGCGTAGCAGACATCGCTTCCACGCGAACAGCACCTGCGGGCATGTCGCTTGCTGACCTGAGGACACCGAACAGGATGGCTCGACACTTCTTGCCGCTGTCGACCACCCAACAGATGCATTCTCTCTACAAAAAAGGACTCGAACACAATGAGAACCAACCACCATGGACACACAGTCACGTTGTCTCCCACGGCCCCCCGGAACAGGCTGAGGCTTGCTGCCGCATCATTGGCGATAGGATTGGCACTCGCCACGAGCTCGTCGACGGCCTCGGCACAGGCTGTATTTTCCGGGAAGCAAGACAAGATTGGCTGTACAGGGAATGGCACTCTCAATTGCACGTTCACGACATTCTTGGTGAACCGGGGTGATCCATGCACTCTTTCCCCGGTGCCCCCAGCCAAAACGCTTTGCCCGAGAACGATAACCATCGATTCCACGATGACCACCTGTGGCACCGCGATTGGCTCAGGCATTGACGCCGAGATTCTCAAGATGGTCCCCCAGTGCAAGGCGGATATCAATGCGGGGCCCCGGAACAATCCCATTAGTTTAGTCGGGGGTCAGGGTGTCTTGCCCGGTAGCGAGTACATCTCCATTGCAGATTCGGGTGCCCAGTCGACGTTCTTCGATGTGTGCATGATTGACAACAACGGGAATGCGTTCAGGGTCGGCGGAAACACGGGACTCTCCCCAGCGACCATGTGCGGCTTTACCTTTCAGCAGAAGCTCAAGCAGAAGATCGGAAACGGTGCCAAGCCGGGCGCCGTTGGTGTGCCGGCCGCTCCGGTCCCAGGGCTTCCCATGTGGGGCGTCTTGCTCCTGGCGGCAGGTCTCGCCTCGGGCGGGCTGCTCTTGCGTCGCCACGGCAAGTCGGGGTCATCCCGGTCCTAGCGTCGGCTGACCGTCAGCACGTTCCGTTCCCGGGAGGGCCGCACGCAAGCGCGGCCCTCCTTTTGCTTACCGCCTTGCCGTTCACGCAACCGGGCTGGGCACAATGGAGCACCAAATGGCGCAAGACATACTCTCTTACGACGCCCCCAACTCGGGAGTACCACGGCTTCGAGCGACTCGTTCAGTACGTGGTTGCGCTGCGGCCAACCGACGCCTTGGTGGGATCGCCGGCGTCGTGGTCGGCGTGGCTCACCTCCTGATCGTCGCCATCGGGCCCGCGCGGGCGGCCGAGGATTTGCTCCCCGACGTCATCGCGCTCACCGACGTGGTCGGCATGGACGCCTTTCTCGCCGACTTCGACCTCTACTTCGCCAAGCTCTTCGACGGCCTGCGCCACGACTCGGGCGATCCCTTCGTCTGGGGCGAAAAGGCGCTCGCGCACTACGAGAAGCTGCGCATCGACGCCAAGACCAAGCGGCTGGTCTTCTCCGACGGGCTCGACTTCGAAAAGTCGTTCGCACTCTACCGCCACTTCGCCGACCGGACCATGCTCGGCTTCGGCATCGGCACCAACATCACCANNTCGAAGACCAGCTTCTGTCTCTCCGATCTCGTGGTGTACGACGCGACCAATCCCTACATTTCATTCGACGGCAACTACGTGGTCTGCGAATTCACCGTTCAGGGCATCACGCCGGGATGGATGGATATCTACGCCAGCGACCTTCCCGACCAGTGGATCGATATCACGGGCGTCCCCGACGGAACCTATTGGCTGGAAACCGAGGTGGATCCCCTGAACAAGATCTTGGAGCAGGACGANNGCCGCCAAGCCGGCGGGCGGAGCGGACAGCGCGAACCTCGGCACCGTCGAAGGCCTCAAAGTGGTGGAGCGCCTGTCGATGGACGACGACGGGGACTACTTCAAATTTCACTTGAATCAGACTCCCGAGGCGGGCGGCTTCGTGCGCATCGAATCGCCCTACATCGGCGCCAGCGATCTGGACCTGTTCGTCCTCAACGCGAACGGCGACGTGGTGAACTACAGCGATTCCAGCGGCAACTTCGAGCAGGTGCCGTTGATGGGCCTGGCCCCGGGCGATTACACCTGTTTCGTGAGCGACTTCCTGGGCCAGAATCCGGACTATCGCCTGGTGATAGATCCCTCGGGGAAGCTTCCCCCCTCCATCACGGTCACCGCCCCCGCTGCGGCAGGGGCCTGGGTGGAACGCGGTGGCGAATCGCTGCCGGTAACCTGGGCGGCGTCCGATCCGTCGGGGCGTCCCACGACGGTGTCACTTTCCGTTGATCGAGATCAAACCCTCGACAAGGCGACACGGGCGCTCCTCGGCTATCAGAACCTGGACGGGGAGATCGGTTTGGCCAACGTGAACACGGCGGGGCTGGATCTCGGGACGTGGTATCTGTATGCGACGGTGACCAACTCGGCAGGCAGATCGGGGGCGTGGGCGCCGGGTTCGTTCGTCGTGTACGAAAAAGGTGATCTGAACTTCGACGGTCGCGTCGACATGACTGATTGGAGATTGGCTCATCGCAGGCGACCGCTCCGCGAAGTCCTGCCGCGCGGGTGGAGCCACATCCTGGACATGGATCGCGACGGGGACGTCGACCAAGCCGATTTCCGCCTGTTGTGGTCCGAAGTTTTTAGCTGCCACGCCGGCTAAAGGTGAGGCCGAGGTTTTCAATCGATGCGGCACACCCGAACGCAAGGACGAAAACGGCCGGCTGGCGTTGGCGCAAGCGCAAAGGCCCGATTTGCCAGCGGGGGACGGACCACCCTCGCACACGCCGACACAAGTGATCCCGAGAACGAAGCTGTCTCGAAGTCCGAGCGCCGAGCGCAGGTTCGCTTTGCGCTGACCTTCATCGTCGTGGCGGGGGTGTTGTTTT
>PMNO01000331.1 GCA_003161835.1 Myxococcales bacterium
ACGAAAAGCCCGGGCGATTGCCCAGCTGGTAGAGCACGAAGATTGCTGCCGTCGCGAGCAAGGGCCAGAGGCGGCGGCGTTCGCGCAGCACCACCCAGACGCCTACGGTGAACAATGCCACGCCGGCCACTCCCAAGTAGTTTCCGTACTCGGGCCAGACGTAGTCGTGTCCGGGGACGAGGCGCGTGCGGTGGCGAACGGCGTAGATCTCGATCAACTCGCGCAGGCGCAGAACATCACGGTCGGTTCGAAACCGCGGATGCCCCTTGACGAAATCCAGGATGGGCAGCAACCGCACCGCCGACAGCGCGAGAGCCCCCGCGCCGAACGCGCTCACGATCCCCAGCGCGGCCCGCGTCCGCCCCCGCGCGCCCCCCGTCAGCAGGCCATAGACAGCCAGCGCCAGACAGGAATAGGGGAACGTGTACCCGCCAAAATGGCCAAAAATCCAGGCCAGCCACAGCGCGCCGTAGATCAGGTGCCGGCGCGAGCCATCCAGCGCGCGGTGGAACGAATACAGGACGTACGGAAAGACGCAAAACCCGACCCAGCCCACGTGCCCTCCCCCCAGGTGCTGGGCCAGCGTTCCACACATCGCGTACCCCAGACCCGCAACCACCATCCCCGTCGCGCCCATTCCCAAGGCGCGACACCAGCGCCGGGTCCCGTCGTACGCCAGCACGATCGCGGCGGTCAAGGTCAGGCGGAGGCCGATCGGCGTTCCGAACAGCAGGATCAACAAGAACGTGGGCGACAGAAAATACGTCTGCGGATTGGCCAGGTGTACGGCGCCGCCGCAGTAGTACGGGTTCCACAGCGGAAACTGCCCGTACGTCATCACGGAAGTCCGATCGACCTCCGCCAAGAAGAAGAAGTACCCCCAATCGAACGTGCCGCCCCAGTTGGTGAGCGTCAACCACAGCGGTGACACGAAGATCCCGATGAAGAGCGCCGGCACCCAGACCCGCCACTTCCGCGCCCACCGCGTGCCGATGCGCCCCGACGTCGAATCCGCCCGCGAGTTTGATTCCGGTGGCGTGGGTGGCGTTGAGTGATCCGACACGGGCGCGATTCGATTCCTTGGAGGCCGCCTCCGCGTTCCGCCCAGAGGCGGGCGCAGCCTATTATGAGGCCGCAAGCCCCACAAGCGGCGCCGGCCGGCGACTCTGCTAGAACCGGGCAATGCCCAGGCTACACATCATCGTCGTGAGCACCCGACCGGGACGGGTGGGTCCCTCGATCGCGGCATGGTTCGACGGCTTCGCCCGCGGCCACGGCAAGTTCGACGTGGCGCTGGTCGACCTGGCCGAGGTGAATCTGCCCTTCCTGGACGAGCCGGTGCACCCGCGAATGATGAAGTACGAGCACGAACACACGAAGCGGTGGAGCGCCAGCGTCGCGGCCGCCGATGCCTTCGTCTTCGTTACCCCCGAATACAACTTCGGCGTTCCGGCGCCGCTGGTGAATGCGCTCGATTTCGTGTTTCGCGAGTGGCACTACAAACCCGCGGGCTTTGTCAGCTACGGCGGCCAGTCGGGTGGCATCCGAGCGGTTCAGATGGTGAAACCGATCCTGACGACGTTGAAGATGATGCCCATCCCGGAAGCCGTCGCGATTCCATTTTTCACGCAACATCGGGATCAGTCAGGCACCTTCACGGCGACCGAAGCGCACGAAAAATCGGCCACCGCCATGCTTGACGAGCTGCTGAAATGGGCCGACGCGCTGAAATCCCTGCGGGGGGCCTAGCTTTCTCGTGGCCTCTTATCGAGGACCCTGACCGGGGACGGCGTTTGCGCTATACAGTGCCCCTAGATTTTTCGGGGCGCATAGCTCAGCTGGTAGAGCAGGAGACTTTTAATCTTCTGGCCGCAGGTTCGAACCCTGCTGCGCCCACGTCCAACCCGGCGAATCCGGCCAACGGGCCAACGGACCGCCGACTACGCGTTCGTCCGTTCAGCCGCGGCCTGGCCGTTGTCGTTGTCCGCTCCGGATGGTCCCGCGGCGGGAAAGCGCCGGTCTACCTCGGCCAGGGCCAGCTCAACGGACAGGCCGTCCTTGCGCAGGCGCAGGAACTCGTCCATCCGTCGATCGCTCGCCGCCTGCACCCGCAGAGCGCGCAATCTTTGTACCTCGGCGTCGGCGCGGGCGTTCGTTTGCTGAAAAAACAGCGCCAACTCCAGCTGTTTCAGTCGAGCCGTTTCCTTCCTGCGCTCCGAGGCCCGCTCCGCGGCGCGCCGCCCCTGCTTCCCCGCCACCCGCCGGCCCGCGACCTCGCGCTCCCGTTCGCTGGGCGAAAAGCCCGCGTCGCACCGCGCGCATTCGCAATCCCGGCGGTGAGTCTCCCCATCCGCCTCCAGACGTGCCTGCTTGGAATGAATCGACCTGGCCTTCGACATGTCGGTGGATCCTGATTGGATGTTCAGTGGATAGTATGAACGCCCACCAAAGTGAAAGCAAGGGGCCTGCCAATACTTAGGTTGCATACGCACGGCGGATTTCCTTGCGCCCGCCGGTCTGTTTCTCTATGAATGCGCCCTTACTACTCACACGCCGGACCCCATCGTCTAGCCCGGCCCAGGACAAAGCCCTTTCAAGGCTTGAACGCGGGTTCGAATCCCGCTGGGGTCGCTCTGTTAGTCCAACGATTTCGCGAGTTTTGCTCGCCTGTAACGACACTGTAACGAGTGGGGTCGTCAAGAGCCGACGGAATCAAGGCTTTCGGCGGGTCGATTTTCAGTTTGCGGACCTCTTCGCAGAGCGCCGGCCAGGGGAAGGTCGTGTACACGCTGACGATGTCGCCGCGTGGGCAGTGGCTGATCGCTTCGAGGATGTCCTTCCGGGCACCGTCGACCTCCGCAAGGGTGATGAAGGTGCGTCGAAGGTCGTGCCCCCGACGCGCGCGGAGGTTCAGGAGGGCCAGATCCTCGTGCAGCGCGTGTTGGGACTCGGGGCTCTCGCGGATGGTCATGTTGCGCGTGGGCACGATGAGATCGTCGCTCGTGGGCGGGCGACCGTAGATCCGCTCCCATCCCGCCGCCTTCCACTCCGTCAGCAACACGTCGAGGGTGGGATGGACGGGAATGCTCCTTGGAACCCCGGTCTTGGTCTTGCCGAGGTTCAGACCCGCGAGGGGCTCGAGGCGCTGGTTGAAGTGCGACCAGCGAAGTCGCGCGGCCTCGCTGTGACGAAGCCCGGCGAGCGCCTTGAGGGCGTAGAGCACGCGCCGATCCTGCAGCAGGCGGCGGTCGAAGATGAGCGTCTCGATCTCGGCGCGATCGTAGATGGCCGTCGCTCGCCAGTCGGGATCCTTGTCGACCTTCTTCGGCAGCACGCCCTTCCGCAACACGCACGGTGATCTCTAGATCAGCTGATCCCGCGACCGCGTCTCCTCGTGGGCGCCCACCTGCTCGTGAGCGCAGTCGTGCACGGGGATGTACGCCGACGGCCGGAAGAATTTCGACAGGGAGCTGGCTCGCTTCGTCGCCGAGTACCAGTCGAAATATCCCAAGGCCGTCGAGGCCCTCGTCGACGACAAGGAGGCGCTCTCCGCTTTTTTCGATCTTCCAGCTGACCACTGGAAACACCTACGCACCACAAACCCCATCGAGTCCACATTCGCCACCGTGAAGCTGCGCACTCGGGTCACCAGGGGGGCCGGCTCACGCGCTCATGCCACTCGTGCGAGCCGGCGTCCGCTTCGTCGACGCAAACAACAAGAACGAACCAAGGAGGAGATCAAGTCCGAGGAGACCAAGAAGGCCGGAAAGATCGCCGCCTGATCAGATTCCGATCCACGACTCTTGACGATATCTCGACCAAATCAGACGAGGATGTCCACCGGATAGGGGGGCCGCCCTTCCGCGGCAGTGAGATCCTTCGGCGCGTCATCTCGATGGTACGCCTTGATGACGTCGGGCCTGGGTAAGGCCACGATGGCATTCTTGCCTTGGTGTAACCCCGGCGACCAATTGACGCGCAACCTGTAGAGGGCCTCGGTGATCCCCACGAATCCAGAGGTGCCTTCGCTAACAGCTTGGTTAGCGGGCGAAGCGCTGGTCGTCGGTGGGACCTCTCCTGCGAGAATGGTGTCGCCGGCTCCGTTCGCGCTCGTGGGCGATGCGGCTATCACGGGGACGATGCCACTCCGAGACGTCGGGGCCGCACCCGCGGGGGAAGTCAGCGAAGACCGGGAAACCTCCATCAAGCAGGTTTTCAGCCACATTGGGCATCTTGATAAGGACACAAATGACGGAGGTCCACGAGGCCGATCGTTCGGGTCGCGTGCGGTGTACCGCTGCGAACGGGTTGGTCATCGTTGCCACCCTCAAGGACAGATGACGATCTTGCCGCGGCCTCCGCCGGCTTCGAGTCGCCGGTGGGCCTCGGCGACGTCTCCCAAGCCGATGCGCTCGGCGATCTGCGGGTTGATGGCTCCCTCCGCGAGAAGGTGAAACAGGGTCCCCAGGTCCGTGCGGTACCAGTTAGGGTGAGCGCTTCTGAGGGCGACGATCGAATAGAACTTGGCCGCTTTTCCGTTCGGCCAGAGATCCCAGACACGAAGGCGAGCCAGCCACCAACCCACCGTCAGGAGGCGCGCGTTGGTCTTCACGGCTGCCGAAAGGCCATAGGCGCTGAGGGTTCCACCCTTTTCCAGAGAGGCCCAGGAGCGGACGAATCCCTCTTCGCCAATGCCATCGAAGACCGCATCGAAATGGCCCGGGCCGAACACGGCGCCTCTTGGCCCGTCGAAGGCGATCGGCGTTGCGCCGAAGGACTGTACCAAGTCGGCGTCCGCCGCCC
>PMNO01000030.1 GCA_003161835.1 Myxococcales bacterium
CTCGAGGCGGCGCGCAGGACGCTGGCGAAGCTCGGATCCCGGAAGATTCCGACCTGCGAGGTTGCGGTCGTTTTTTCGCCGGATGCGGGCCGGGGCCTTCTGGGGCAGTTCGCGGGCGTGATGTCCGGCGGTTCGGTCTGGCGCCGCGGTACGTACTTGGCCGAACGCGAGGGGTCGCAGGTGGCGTCGCCTCTGTGCGAGATCGTCGATGATCCCTTGTTGCCGCGTGGCCCCGGATCGCGGCCGTTCGACGGCGAGGGCCTGCCGACCCGGACGAACGTCCTGGTTTCGGGAGGCATACTGAAGACATTCCTGTGCGACGTGTTCGCGGCGCGCAAGCTGGGGCGGCGTTCCACCGGATCCGCGGGGCGGGGCGTCGGCGGCGGTCCCCACGTGGCGACGTCCAATCTGATCTTGCGAGCGGGCCGGACGCCGGCCGCCGAGCTGGAACGTCTGCCGCGTGGGCTGTACGTGACCGATCTGATGGGCTTTGGGTTCAACCCGGTGACTGGTGACTACTCGCAGGGCGCGAGCGGCTTCTGGATCGAGGACGGGGCGCGCGCGTTCCCGATCAGCGAGATCACGATCTCGGCGAACTTCGACGATCTGTGGAAAGGGGTCGACGCCGTGGGCGATGACCCCGATACGCGATCCTCGGTGCAAGTCCCCACCTTCCGGGTCGCGCGGATGACGGTCGCCGGAACGTAAACGTCAGCAGGGCGCGGCTGATTCGTCAGTCGATCTTGGCCGCGACCAGGGGCGCCAGGGAGGCGATCACGACGTCGTGCAGGGCGCCGTTCGATGCGACGATGCCCCGTCGGTTGTACAGGTCGGCCCCAGCATACAGAAGGGGCCGTCCGTCGACGTCGGTGACCCGCCCGCCGGCCGCCACCAGGATCGCCTCCGGACCGCAGGTGTCCCACATCTTCGTGCGCCCGCCCGTGTAGACGTATAGATCGCGCGCCGCTTCGGCCACGAGTCCGATCTTCAGACCGACACTGCCGATGTTTATTTCGTCTTCGATCCGCAACGCGCGCCGGACAGCGTCGATGCGGGGCGTGCGGTGGGACTTGGAGGCGACCAGGCGAATTCCGGGCGGCCCCGCGAGCGCCGACGTGTGCAGGGGGACGCGATCGCCCGCGCCGATTTGCATCCACGCTCCTTCACCCACGATTCCCGCGTACGTCTTGCCGTTGGTCGGCTGGCTGACGACTCCCAGCACGGGCCTGCCTTCGACGCAGAGGCCAATCATCACCGCGTAGCCACTATCACCCAGGATGAAATCGCTGGTGCCGTCGATGGGATCCACCATCCACACCCGCCGCGCCCCATGGCGGGAACCATCGTCCGGCAGTTCTTCGGACAGGATCATGTCGTCCGGGAAGTCGCTGGCGAGGCGCTCGACGATCAGACGATTGGCGGCGTGATCCGCCTCGGTGACGGGCTCGTTGCCGGCCTTGTTTTGAATCTCGACAGGTCGTCCCACGTAGGATCTCACGACCGCTGCCGCGGCGAGGGCGATGTCGTGCGCCACGGCGAGTTCGCGGGCAAGGGCGTTCAAGTCGCCGCTCCCGCTTCGAGATCGCGCGCCAGCGCGGCCCGCCCCGCGAGCAGGACCACGCCCGCCAGCACCAGCAACAGGCCCGCGGCCAGGACCGGCAGGCGCAAGCCACCCAGGATCGTGGATGCGAATCCGATGATGACCGGCGACAGCGCATCACCGCCGAGGTGGATGGACATCGTGCTGATGCCGAACCCGCGGGCGCGGATATCGGGCGGAAGCACGTTGGCCATCACGGCGTTCAGCGGACCGGTATTGAAGAACAGCAGGGCCAACGTGACGAACATCGCTGGCCAGAAGATAGCAGGCGAGGGCGACAGGATCGCCAGCAACGTGAACGGCGCAGACGCGACCAGGGCCAGGCCCGACAACAGAAAAGGGGCGGTGTTGTCTCGGCGCGCGAGTGCGTCGCTGAGCTGTCCTCCCAGCAGCGTTCCCGCGAAGCCCGCCAGGCACACGATGGCGCCGAACGTGATGCTGGCGCTGGCCAAGGGCAATCCCCGGACGCGCGAGAAATAGGTGGGCATCCAGGCGGCGAGTCCCCCCATCGCGAACGTGTAGATCGTCTGCGCTGCGACGTTGAACACGTAGCTGGGGCGCCTGGCGAGCGCGCGCCATCCCGCCGCTGGTGCCGTCGTCCGCGTCGGCGATGAAGCGGAAGGGACCACCGGTGCCGGCGGAGCCGGAGCCTGATTCTCCTGGGTCCCGCGCGGGGGATCGGAGAAGGTCAGCATCAACAGCGCCAACGCGACGCCCGGGATGCCAGCGAGATAGAACGCCCAACGCCAGCCCAGATGCGTGCCCACCGCGCCTCCCACCGCAAACCCGATTGCCGAGCCCACCGGCAACGCCGCGTAGAAGATAGACAGGACCCGCCCGCGGCGATCGGGAGGATAGTAGTCGCCCAGAAGGGAAGGCGTCACGACCGTGTAGCTCGCCTCACCCACGCCAATCACGATACGCGCGGCCAGCAAGATGCCGAAGGTGGGGGCCAGCCCCGAGCCGAATGTGGCGGCGCTCCAGATCAGCACGCCGGCGCCGGCGATGGCGAATCTGCGCGATCGGTCGCCGAGAGCGCCCGCCAGCGGAGCGACGATGGCATAGGGAAACATGAACATCGATTGCAAGAGGCCGCCTTGGGCATCGGAGGCGCCGAACGCCACCAAGATGAGGGGCAGCGCCCCGGCGGGGATGTAGCGGTCGACGTAGTTGAGCAGATTGACCCCGGTCAAGACGCCCAGGGCCGTGCGCGCCGAAGGTGGTTTCCGCATGTGTTCTTCCGTAACACGACGGGGCGCCTTTCACCCACAGCGATGCTAAAGTCCGCGGCCATGAGCACACTAACCGAAATCCTGCTGGTTCCCGGCACCCGCCCTCGGGTGGTGACGGATTGCGTCCGCTTGGTCGATGAGGAAGTCGATTCGAAGGGTGGCCTGTCCGGCCTGGCGATCAAAGGTGCCTACATGGTGGTCAAGGCGGTGAAGCCCGGCTTCATCACCGAGGCGGTGGATCACATGCTGGACGATTTCGTGCGCCGCCTGGAGCCGTTCGCCACGGAGGCGCAGCAAAAGAGCGAACCGGTGGGGCCGTTCCTGAACGCCCGTGCTCCGGCGGTGGCGGACGCGCTGCTGGCGATCAGCGACGAGCGCGCCGCGGGCGCCAAGAATCAGACCGTGAAAAAGGCTTACGAAAAGCTGAGGCCCACCGCGAAGAAAAACGTCGAGGCTGCGATTCCCCGCATCGGGCGCCTGATTGCCAAGTATGGCAGCGGCGCGTCGCCGGCGGCGTAACCGCGCCTGATTCCCACAATTCGTGCCCGTCGCGGCAGTTATCGACCGTGCGTCCTTGACGGGACCCCCTCGATACGGCATCTTCTCGCGCGATTCGCAACCTGATGCGGGGTGGAGCAGCCTGGTAGCTCGTCGGGCTCATAACCCGAAGGTCGCGTGTTCAAATCACGCCCCCGCTACTAGATTTTCCAGAGACTCCGGGGCCCACACAGCCGAAAGGCTGAGGGCTCCGGAGATTCTGTAGCTGGCGCCGTCTGGTGTGAGCGTGAGGTGCCGCAGGACGCCCATCAGGATGGCCCGGACTTTCGGGACGTCGGTGTCGAGGGTGGTCAGCAGGTCCTCGATGCAACGGGCGATTAGCGCGGGATGAAGCATGACCTTGGGCCGCTGGTCTGTGAGGGCGGCCCGCTTCGCCTCCCATCCGGGCAGCTTCGCTTCCTCGATCCCCAGGCGAGCGCCGAGAGCCTTCGAGCCGGTACTGTGACGAGCGCCCATCATCACCGCCTCGATCTGCCGCCCTTGCCTGTCTACGAGATCGGATCAAGCCCACGAACTCAGGATTTCCATTGGAATCCAGCCGGTCTCTGAACAGTCGAGTATCACGCCCCCGCTACTCGATTGTTCAGAGAGACTCCACCACGCTTCGCGCTCAGGTTCCGGCCGATATCGGCCTAAGGTGACATCGGCGCGCGACGTGGTCATCGAGCCAAGAGTTCCGAGCGCGTCCTCACATAGACCCGCGACGAAAGCCCGACACATTTGTCGTGTCGACTGATAAGTTGCGGGCCGCGCGCGCCAGCTTGTATTGGGCAGGTGCCTGCAAAGTGACGCGCCGTCGTCGGCACGTGTCTTGCTGCCGAGGACGCCGTCTCGATCGAGAAAGATTAACCGATCAAATGAGGACGAATTGCGCAGTTCGCGAACGGAGTCTGATCTGTGTGTGGCGTTGGACCAATCGACAAAGGAGACCCTCATGGAGCTGAAAGAATGTCACGGAGCGAAACGGCGGCTGCAGAGCCGCGCACTCATCGGCTCACTCGTGCTCGCGTCGGCGAGCCTCAGCGCTTGCGGTGACAATCGCGGCGACGACAGCACCGAGCTGCAGGCTATCCTCCACGACGGCGATCTCACGCAGGTCATGCGCGGCGCGCTCACGGCGACGCCTCCGAACCCTGGCGCGGGCACGGCGGGCGCCAGCGGCACCATGGTGGGCGGCGGCACGACAGGCGCGGGCGGCAGTTCCCCGGCGGGCATGGGCGCCCCGGGCTCAGGCGGCCCAGTCGGGCCTGGCACGGGCGGCCAACGCCCAGGCGCCGGGGGCTTCTTCGGCACGGGCGGGAGCGGGATGGGCGGCTCGGGCCCGACCCGGAGCTTCCCTGGGGAGGCCCAGGCCTTCTGGCGCTTCGACGACTGCAACATGGACCGCACTGAGCTCGGCGACAGCTCCTTCTCCGGCAGCCACACGGCGTTCCGGTCGGTGACTGCCTTCTGCCGTCCGGGTGCCTTGAATACGGGCATCGGCTTCGATGAGGACGACGACGTCGTCGTGGTGCCTGACCAGCCGAACTTCGTGTTCTCCGAGGGNNAGAACTTCCAGATCGTCATCAGCCTCGCCAACGGCAAGGCGGCCGACCTGCAGGCCCCGGCGACGCTCGACAAGTTCACGCACGTCGCCGCGACCTATGACGGCATCTTCCTCAAGCTCTACCTCGACGGGACGGAGGCCGCCTCGAAGCGCGTGGTCGGCCGGCTCAGCGACGGCGTGGGCCCGTTGCTCATGGGCAACGATGCCAGCAACCGCCGCATCGACGGCGTCATCGACAACGTCGTTTTCGACACGGTCCCGGCGACGCCCGCCGAGATCGCGAAGCTGACGTGCCTCCCGCAGCCCTCGGTGATGAACGTGACGCCGATCGATCCCGCGGCCGTGCCGCCGGGAACGCCCGTCAGCTACGATGTGCAGATCACCAACAACTCGTGCGACGACGCGTCCTTCAACTTCAACGTGTTCCCGTTCTCCGACGCCACGGTGAGCCCGAACTTTGGGAACGCGTTCGTTCCGGCGGCCAGCACCGCGCATCTCCCGTTCGCCGTGACCGCCTCACCGGACACCGAGCAGTTCGGAACGTCGCAGATCTTCGTGATCGCCGACCTCTTCTCGTCCAACTCCGAGTCGTTCAGCCAGCTCGTGAACTTCTCGGTCTTCGACAACTCGACGCCGTGCACGATCAAGCCCCGGCGNNCCCGCGATGGTCGAGGCGATGCTTTCGTCGTTCCTCAGGCAGCAGACGGTCAACGGCTTCACGCTCCCCCCGCGCTCCGGCGCCCAGCAGGTCCTCGACAGCCTGCGCGGGCCGGACGGGAAGCTCGATCTCTCGCGTCAGGCCTTCCGCCTGCTCGCGATCGCCAACCGCATCGACCTCAACGACGTCTCGGCGTCCACGGCCGGCGAGGGTCGCTTCGTGTTCGGCTTCGCGCCGTT
>PMNO01000090.1:0-201 GCA_003161835.1 Myxococcales bacterium
ATCCTTCAGGAGATCAAGCGCCGACGGTACTACGAAAAGCCGTCCGTCAAGCGTAAGCGCAAGATGCGCGAGGCGCGTAAACGTCGGCGACGCGAGCAGAAGCGCCGCGTGGTGCGGTAGGCTCGTGGCCGAGCTGCCCGGCACGCCGGCCCGGCTCGGAACGCGCGCCGTGCATGTCGCCCGCTCCGGCCCCACCTTGGG
>PMNO01000090.1:217-3482 GCA_003161835.1 Myxococcales bacterium
GCGGTGTTCGCGTACGGAACCGGGGGTGAGATCTTGGCCTCGGAGGGTCTGTACGGAGGATCGATTGAGCTCTTGGCCCAGTTGGGCCCGCGCCACGGAATTCGCGCCCGCTTCGTCCCCACGTGGGACCTGAATGCGGTGGAGCGCGCCATCGGTCCGGACACGCGCGCCTTGCTGGTCGAGACGATCTCCAACCCCTTGCTGCGGGTGGCCGACGTCAGCGGCCTCTCGGCCTTGGCGCAGAAGCACGGCCTCGTGTTGCTGGTGGATGGCACGTTCTCGTCGCCGGTGCTGTCGCGGCCGCTCGGCAGTGGCGCGACCTTGGTGATTCATAGTGTGTCCAAGTACATCGGCGGCCACGGGGATCTGGTGGGCGGCGTCGCCGCGGGAAGCCGTTCCGCTATCGCCAGCCTTCGCCCCTATCTCGTTCTTCTGGGAGGCAGCATGGATCCGTTCTGCGCCTGGCTGGCGCTGCGTGGTCTGCGCACCTTGCCCCTCCGTATGGAACGCGCGTCGGCAACCGCCGCCCGTCTGGCGAATTTCCTCGCGCGCCAACCGGGGATCGCCCGGGTTCACTACCCCGGCAATCCCGACCATCCCGACCACGCGCTCGCCGCCCGTGTCCTGGATGCGCCTGGGGCCATGATCTCCTTCGAGGTCTCGGACGGCGTGGTTGCCCGTCGGATCTACGATAGCTTCCGCTATTTCGTCCGCGCCGCCAGCCTGGGCGAGGTTTCGTCGCTGGTCACGCATCCGGCGTCCTTCTCGCACAAGGGAGTCCCCGCGGACGAGCGGGCCCGCCTGGGAATCGGCGAGGGCCTCTTGCGCCTGTCCGTTGGGATCGAGGACGCGGCCGATCTGGAGGCTGATCTCGCCCATGCGCTCGCGGTGGCCGCGTGACGGATCGCCGCACCAGCTGGCTGGAGATTCAAATCGAGNNGTGATCGCTCACGTCGCGCCCGAGGATCGGGACGAGTTGCTGGAGGCGGTCGCGGAAACCGCCGCTCATGCGCGCGCCGCGGGCGTGAAGATCGACCCCATCGTCGTGCGCGAGCGGCACGCCCATGAAGACGAATGGCGTGACGTCTGGAAACAGTTTTTCCGGGCCACCCGGGTCGGTCGGACGTTCATCGTGCGTCCAAGCTGGGACCCCGGAGCGATCGCCGACGGTGATCGCGTCATCGATCTGGATCCCGGGCGCGCCTTCGGGACGGGGGGCCACGCGTCGACCCGGCTCGTAATCATGCTGGTCGAAGACCTGGCGGACACGCTGAGGGCCGAGGGTGCAACGAGTCAGCGATTTCTCGATCTGGGCTGCGGGTCGGGAATCTTGTCGATTGCGGCGGCGCGCCTGTGGCCGGACGCCACGGGCCTGGCGGTGGATCTCGATGCCGAGGCGACCGCCTGTGCGCGGGAAAACTTCGAACGCAACCAGGTCGCCTCTGTGAACCTGCTGACCGGTTCCCTGAGCGACGTGCCCCCCGAACCGCGATTCGACGTGGTCTTGGCCAACATTCAGGCCGACGTGCTGTGTGCACTGGCGCCGCAACTGCCGTCGCGCCTGTCGACCGGCGGCCGCGCCATCCTTTCGGGCTTGCTGCTGCGCGACGCGGAGCCCGTCCTGGGCCTGTTTCGCGAGGCGGGTTTTGATCTGATTCGCCGCCAAGACGAGGGCGACTGGGCGGCCCTGGAGTTGCGGCTTCGTCCGGTTTCCTAAGACCGTATGCCGCGTCTGTTCGTACCCACCGCAGACCTCGCCGGCACGGAGGTCACGTTGGTGGGCGAGCCTCATCGCTACCTGACCCGCGTCTTGCGTTTTTCCGCCGGCGACCGGGTCGACCTTTTCGATGGTTGCGGGCTCGAGGTCCTGGCGACGGTCTTGCGGGCGGGATCCAAGGGGGTCACGCTCCAACTGGGGGCGCGCAGTCGGGCCACGCCGCGGTTCACCCCGCCGGTGACCTTGCTGCAAGGATTGCCGCGCGCGGAACGCATGGATCTCGTGATTCAAAAAGCCACCGAGTTGGGGGCGGCGCGGGTCGTTCCGGTGCGCGCCCTGCGNNTGACGTTGGCCGAGGCTTTCGCGGTCTTGCGACCGGGCACGACGCGCATCGTGGCATGGGAGGAAGCCCCGGGCGCTCGTCCCCTCGGACAGGCCCTGGCCGCGACGATCCCGGGAGGTGACACGCCCGGCGTCGACCTGCTTATCGGTCCGGAGGGGGGGCTGACCCCGCAGGAGGTCGGACTCGCCACCGAGACCGGCTTTCAGGTCGTCACCCTTGGACCGCGAATCCTCCGCACCGAGACCGCGGCCATCGCGGCGTTGAGCGTGATCCAGAACCACCTGGGTGCGCTGGGCTGACGACGGGGCCTGGGCCTGTGGTCGGGCCGCATCCCGCGCAGCCGTTGGCCGTTCGCCAAGGCATTTCGATTTTTTCGCCTGCAAATGTTGCTCTCGTCGAGGGCGCTTCGCACAATGGGGTTGGTGAGTATCGCGGCCGCCATGCCGACCAGCACACGGGGAACGCCGAGCGCGCGGGGTCAGACCGACCACGTTCTGCGCGTCCGCGCGAGTGGGTTTGGCCGCCGTTTCGTCGCCGCGGCCATCGACGGGTTGCTGCTGGCGTCGATCAGCACCGTTGTCACCTTCGTGACCGCGGTGGTGCTCGGGGCACCGCTGCCCCGTTTACGGGAAATCGGGCCGGACTTGCTCGTCGCCGGAATACTGGATCGCAACCCCATGGCGGTGGGCACGCTTGGCCTTCTGGCCGGCCTGGTGATCTTGTACCACCTATTCGGCGTGGGGATGGCGGGGCAGACCCTGGGGATGCGGGTGGTACGCATCCGCGTCATCGCGTCCCGTGGTCGGCCTCCGGGAGCGGTCCGGGGCCTGGTCCGCGTGTTGGCCCTGTTGGTGAGCGTCTTGCCGGGAGGGCTCGGGTGGCTGTGGGCGATATTCGACCGCGAGCACCGTGCCCTTCACGATCACATCGCGGGCACCTACGTGATTCTCGACGTTTGACGGCGGGCCGCCGCGGNNTTCCGTTCCGCGAAGCAGCGCTTCCAGGGCCTCGCGGAGCTGGATGAAGCGACCGTCAACGACGCGCTCGGTGACGTGCGCACGTCCTTGCTCGAGGCCGACGTTGGATACGACGTCGTTCAGGATTTTTGTACCCGCGTCCGCGAGAAAGCCGTCGGCGTCATCGTCCGGGTAAAGGCGTCGACGAAGGAAAAGGTCCGGCGGATCAGCCCCGAGGACCATTTCGTC
>PMNO01000102.1 GCA_003161835.1 Myxococcales bacterium
TCGCACACGATGGTCTGCGCGTGCTTTGTCTGGTCCACGGAGAGCCTTTGTGTCGTATCCGAAGGAAACGCTTCGCGAACATCATCCTGGCGATACGGCCTGCTGCTCGGTGCATCCGCCGCGCTTGGTCTTGCCACACGCCCGGCTGACGGCGGCCTGCTTGGCGTGGGCATCTTTCTGTACTTCGCTCCAGCTCTCTTCAAGGGTCGGGTCAGTTGGCGCGCGTTTGTGGGCACCCTGGTCGGCTTTCTGTTCTTCGGAGGGCTCACGCTGATCATCCTCCGCCTTCAACTTGGCGCCTGGTTTCAGACGGGGTACACAATCAACACTTCCTTTCATCCGGAAGCCGCGATGCGCCTCAGTTGGCCCAATCCGAATGACATGAAGAGCTCGCTCCCGATCGGGCCGGGCTCGTATTGCTGGTGGCCTGTTGCGCCAGCACTGGGCATCGCGGGTTTGCTGCGCGGGCTCGTGGGGCGGGAACGGCGCGTTCCATTCATCCTGGTTACCAGCGCGATTGCCCACACCGCGTTCTATTTTCTCATCGAATACGGCCGCTGGTACGACGAGGGCCTGGGCCCGCGCTACTTCCTGCCCCTCGTGGTTCCCATGGCGGTCGGCGGGGCAGCCCTGCTGGCGCCGCTCGTCGACAACATGCGCCGGCGGCGCTTCAGCCTGGCTGCACGCATCCGCGCCGCCGGTCCTGTCGCCCTGGTGGCACTCAGCGTGGTTTACGGCGTGGTGCGCATCGGGCCACTCGTGTACCCGGTCGCGCAGGCGGAGTACCGGTACTCCACCCGACCGTTTCGCGCCGCTCGCACCATGGGATTGAAACATGCGATCGTGGCGGTGGAGCCCGGCCGCGGCACGGTCCACGAGACCAATCTCGCGCAGAACGCCCCCATGGATCCCAATCCCGATGTGCTGTTCCTGATTCGCCGGAGCGATGCGGACGAAGCCTGTGCCCGGGAACACTTTCCTGGGCGAACCTGGTACCGTGCGGGCACAACGGAGACCTTGACCCCCTACTGATGCGGCCCGACTCACCGATCTCGAACTCGACCCTGCCCTCACCCTCACCGTCCCACGCGCCCCGTGGTCACGGTGCGCGGGTGCTGGCGCGGGTGTCCGCCGCGCTCCTGTGGCGCGGACCGGACGCCCGGGGCGCGTCGCTCAGCACGTGGCTCATGGGCATCGCGGCGGCGTGGATCCTGTCGCGGCTGCTGGCGGCCCGCGAACCGTTTTTCACTCTGTTGCCGCCCATGCTTCTGATCGCGATCGCTGTTCCCGTCGTGCAGACGTTCCTGGCGCGGCTCGACGGCGCCAAGCGCGGCCGCGCGATCGAGCTGGTCGCGGTGATGGTGGGCCTGGGCATCTTGACCCGGGTCGTGCTCGGCTACGTGTGGCAAAAGGGCATCGTGATCGATACCGCCGATCACCAGATCATGACCTCGCGCGCGCAAGCCTTCACCGAGGGCCTCAAGCGCGGTCACTGGCTGCACTGGACCCATGCCTACCAGGGGGGGGATTCGCTCACGGATTTCTACCCCATCTTCGCCAACCTGCTGACCGCGGCCGTCCACGCCATCATGCCGCGCGGCACGGAGTTCGCCCGCACGTACACGCTCATCGTGCTCGCGGCCTGGTGGCTGCGTGGAGTTGCCGTCTTCCATCTGGCGCGTCGCTTCTCGGGCGTTCCGATCGCGCTCTTGCTGGGGCTGGCGTCCATGTTCGAGGTGGGCAAGGACGTCTGGGACGGGGTCTGGCAGGGTGCGTTCTTCTGGGGAATGATTCACAACAACCTGGCGCTGAGCCTGGCCTTGTTTGCCATGGCGTTTCAGGTGGACCTGACCCGACGCACGTCCACCGCGGCCTTCGTGGGATGCGTGCTGACCGTGGCGGTCACCGCGTTCGCCCATCCGCTCGGGGTGGTGTTCNNCGATCGCGCTGGTGCTGTGCGCGGTGTTCGTGCCCCTGGCGTTCGTGTCGGGCCTGACCGGCCAGTTCTACCGGCAGTTCGCGCTGACCATCGCCATCTCGGTGGCGATCTCGGCGTTCAACGCCCTCTCGCTGAGCCCGGCGCTGTGCGCGCTGTTGCTCTGGCTCCTGACCTTGACGCCGTTGATGATCTCGGCGCGCATCTTCGACTATTTTCCGTCCTTCCTCGACGGCCAGCAGCGGCGCATGCTGACGGTGCTCAAGACCGCCGTGATCCCGTCGCTGGCTTGGCTGCTGTCCGTGGCCTTCGCCTCGCTGGCGCGGGTCGGCTCGCTGGCGCCGGGTGCCGTGGTGGGGCGCGCCGTCCTGGCGGGCATGCTGCTCCTCGGGCCCGGGCGCGCGCTGATGGAGGGAATGGTCGGCCTGCGGCAGGAGCTCAAGAGCCAGCTTCCGACCGAACGCGGCGCGCGCCCGCATACCGGACCGGATCACGAAGCCGTGTTTCGGTGGCTGCGCCAGCGACGCGCCGAGGACCCATCGCCGACGCCCTGGCGCGCCGCGATCCTGTGGAACACGCGGGCNNTCCGACCACGGTGGTCCGCCGTTCCCGGGCGCGCAGGTCCGCCTCACCGAGGGTCAGCTCACGGTCTGGGAGGTCCCCGACTACGACGATCGCTATGTCGTCGCGCCCGCCGGCGTGACCGTGCGCGAGCTGAGATTCGGGGACGACGAGATCCGGTTCCGGCTGGACGGCGTGCCCGACGGCGGCGCCGATATCCACGTGCGCTGCGCCTGGTTCCCGCGCTGGCGGGCCCACCAAGATGGCCGGCTCATCTCCCTCGTGGCCACCCCGCCCCACCCGGGCGCAAAGGCGAAGCAGGAGCAGCTCCTCGTGCATGCGAGCAACGGCGAGGTGGTGCTGACCTGCGACGCCCCCATGCCGCGCTTCTGGGCCGGGCTGTTGTTCACCCTGCTGGGCGTGGGCGGCCTGATCGGGTGGGCCTCCCCAACGCGCCGGCGCGCCAGCGAAAGGCTGTTGCGCTCGGGCTGGGACCGCCTGCGCGCTGGGTGGCGACAGAACTTCGTCGCGCGCCCCCGCAGCCAGCGACGCGCGCTGCTGATCACGGCTGGCTTTTTCGTTGTCGGCGCCGCGCTGGTGATCGCCTGGCGCGGCAGCACCCGCCTGGCCGCCCCGCCCCTCGAGGGGGTCGGCATGGAGGTATTCGCGACCTCGCCGGCCGGCGAACGAACACGTTGCAGATCCGAGTGGTGGCGAGGCCGCACCTTCTGCGACGGCGACGGGACCGTGGTCGACAGCTGGTTTGGTTACTCGGGTCCTGGCGACGACACGGGCGAGTTCCATCGCCAGTGGCCGGGAACGCGCGTCTCGATCCCCACCGTGGGCACCACGATCGAGCTGCGCTTCGGCCGGGTGTACCTCGGCACCGCACGGATGAAGATCGACGTCAGCACCGCGGGCGAGCAGCAGCTCACGCCGGTCGTCGCGGGCCAGCCGCTCGAGACCAAGCGCGCCTATTACCAGGACACGCTGGTCTTCGACGTCCCGCCCGAACTGCGCGGCGTCCACGAGTTCAAGCTACGCATCGAGGAGCGCTCGCCGGGCGGAGCCATCGTTTTTTCCCGCCACCTCCCCTGAGGCCCAACCTACACTTTACAGATCGCCACCACGGAGTTGCCGAAGGGCGGCGTCAGGCGCGCTTCGATCCGGCGCGCCAGCGGAACCACGACCTTGTCGTAGAGGCCAACCTGTCCGCCACCGGCCTTCTCGCGGGCGAGCAAGACGAACGTCGTCCACCACGCCAACAGGCCCGGCATGTTGAAGTAGCGCAACACCTGAATGTCCAACCCGGCGTCGAGGAGCTTGTCGCGCAGGGTCTCCTTGGTGTAGCGGCGGTAATGTCCGTACCGTTTGTCGAAGGCGCTGAAAGCGAACTCGAATGCTGGCACGAAAATCCCGATGTGGCCGCCGCCGCCGGCCTTCACGATCGCGCGCCAGCCGCGCAGCGCCTCCAGATCGTCGCGGATGTGCTCGAGGACATTCACCGCCACCACGGTGTCGAACCGATGCGCGCTCCAGCGGCTGATCCAGCCCTCGGCTCCCACGTGGTCGCGGAGCGCCTGGACCTGCGGCCGGTCGGCGAACCGCTCCTGAAACTTGGCGATGCAGGCGGGCTCGGTATCGATGCCCAAAAAGGCCTCGCGGTCGATCCAGAATTGCGAGAGGTTGCCGATGCCGCAGCCCACCTCCAGCACCCGCTTGCCCACGTAGGGCAGGAACTGGTCCGCCACCCAGCGGTTGTAGTTGTCGGCGGCGCGGCTCGTCTCCAGCTGCTCCGAGAAGGCAAAGTCCTGCTCGGTGGTCGGGGTTTCGCTCATGGAAGTCCGCGCTACTTCGGGATCGCCGCCAACGCCGCCCTGAGGTCGGCGTTCTTGGGATCGGATTCGAGGCCCCGTTCGAACATGTTGCGCGCCTTGGGCGCTTCACCCGCAAGCAAGTGAATGCGACCGAGCGCCAGATACACCCCCGCCTTGGTGATTCCGGCCACCTTCTCGTCGAACGTCTGCAGCAACAACGAACGGAAGTACCTGCGCGCGCCCTCCAGATCNNGGATCCAGCTTGTAGGCCGCCGTGTAGCGCTCGAGCGCGCCCGCGTGATTGCCCTTGGCCTCGGCCACCGCGCCCAGGCGCTGGAGGACCCGCGCGACGTCCTTGCCCCGCCGCGCCTTGCCCAGCTGATCGAGGAGCCGTTCCAAGATCCGCGCGGCGTCGTCGACCCGCCCCGCGGCTGTCAGCGCGTCCGCCAGGTTCTCGGCCACTGCCACGTCGTCGGGGGACAGCACCGCGAGCTGTTCGAGGTACGGCACCGCCGCCGCGACGTTTCCGAACAGGTCGCGGTGCATGGCCGCGACCTCCGCCAGAAGGACGCGCCGCTCGGGTACCTCGGTGGTGGCCTCCAGGTGCAATTCCAGCAGCTGCACCAGACGTTCGTTGTCTTGCGCCGCGCGCGCCAGCCCCTCCAACGCGAGCAGGGACGGCTTGTGCGTCTGGTCCGCTTCCAGCGCCCTGATGTAGATCGCGTCCAGCTCGTCGCCGGTGGCGCCCTGGGCCCGTCGGATCTCCGCGGTCCGGAAATGGATTTCAGCGGCTTGAGCGCCGTCGCTCACGGATCCCGCCGCGCGCTCCAGGATCCCCGTCGCGTCTTGCCAGCGCTCGGCGGCCTCGTAAATGCGCGCCAATGACAGCAGCGCTCCCACGTGATTCGGCGCGACCTCCAGAACCTTCTCCAGCGCCTCGGCGGCGCTCTCGGTCGACTCGAGGTTCTTCTCCCAGATCTCCGCGATCGCCACCCGCAACGCCAGCTCCGTGGGCTGGCGACCCGCGCGGGACTCAACCTCCGCGTGCTTGCCGAGCACGTCCACCAGATCGTACCAACGCTCGTTGGCGCGCAGGATACGCTCCAACTCCACAAACGCAGTCCCGTTCGTTTCGTCGCTGCTGAGCACCTGGTGCAGGAAGCCTATGGCCTGATCCGGGTCCACGAGATTCTGTTCGGCGTTCTTGGCCAAGCGGAACAAGACCGGGATTTGCCCCTCGCCCTGCTCGACGCCGAGACGACGCAGCAATACCTCTTGCAGCGTCGACCAGTCCTCGCGTCGGGTCTCGATGAGCTCCAGCGCCTCCAGCAGTTCCGGATCGTCCGGGGTGCTGTCGAGAGCCTCGCGATAGGCGATCGCCGCGGCCGAAAGATCGCCCTGCGATTGCAGCCGAATCTCGCCGATGCGGGCCATCAGGGCCGCCCGCGCCACGGGATCGTTTTCGAACCGGGCACCCTCGGCCAGGACGTCGCAGAGATCGTCCATCCGGTCCTGCGCCTGAAACAGGCGGGCCATCTCCACCAACACCTCGGCGTCGCCCTCCTCCGCGTCGCGCAGGGTCTGCCAGTCCGCCAACGCGGCCGTCACGTCGCCCAGTTCCTCGCGCAGACGGGCCGCCTCGGCCAGCCGTTCCCGCCGGGAGGTCGGGTCGAACTCAGTGCCAGCGCGCCGTTCCAGCACGGCCGCCAGCGCGCCATGATCGCCGCTGGCCCGATAGAACGCTTCGA
>PMNO01000098.1 GCA_003161835.1 Myxococcales bacterium
TCACGGTTGCGTCGATCCGCGACAGGGCCTCGACCAGGCATTCGCGGCCCACCCCCGCCGCGCCCAGGATGGTCTGCGCGGTGCCCATCACGGCCGGCTGCCCGATGGCCACGAGCAACGGGACTCGCGACGAGCAGTCGGCTCCGCGCGCCATGTCGGCCACCAGGCGGTCGACGCCTCCGGCATCGTCCACCGCCGTGAAGACCTGCAACTCCGAAATCGCGGTGGTGCCTCCGCCGCTCGCCCGGCCGGCCTCCGACCCGCGGTACACGTCACGGATCACGATCGTAACGCAGGCCGAATCCACCGCCGTCGGTAGCGGAATCCAGTAGGGCTCACGCGTCTTCCCCTCGGCTGCCGCCGGATCCTCGGGAAACTCGACCTCGAAGCGCCGCGCGGGATCGGGCCCCAGAGCGAGAGCGAGGGACTTGATCCGGTTTCGTGCCTTGAATGCCCCTGGGGTCGACGCGTCGCCGGGAATGATGCGCAACCCACGCACGGCGGTGGGCCCCGAGCTGGCGCGCGCGGTCACGAACTCGCCCCGGCCATCGCCTCCCAGGCCTTCGGCCCAGGCGGTGCCGACGTCACCGTCATCAATCGCGTTCGGCGCCGCCAGCAGGCGCGCGTCGATCCCGGCGCCTGGCGTGGAAGACGCGGCCGTGAAATGAAATTCGCCGATGGGGCGCCCCGTCGGCATCGCCGGATCGCCCCGCCGCGCGGTCAATTTCTGGGATGCGGGTGCGGGCGGCGTGGACAGGATGGCGCGAAAGCGGGCGCTGGCGAAATCCCAGGCACGCGGGAAGAGGCGCACGGGCTCGCCGTCGCAACGGGAAACTTGCGCCGCGGTCTGGTACGCGAAGATCCGCTCGGGCGTCACCTCGACCGCAGTCGCGCTCTCTTGGTCAGCATCCTGCGGGCCCACCAAGCCTTCCCAGATCACCCGAAGCGGCCGCGCGCCGAGATCGGCGATCCAAACGTCCTCGGACGGCCGGCCACGTACCGGAATGCGCAGCTCCACGATGGGGTGTCCGCCGACATCGACCTCGCGCAACGCGGGCGTGCCTCTTCGAAGCGGGGGAGTGCCGACGGGGATTCGCGCCAACACCCGGCTCCCCGCGCGCAAGGCCCGTGCGCCGTCGGGCAACCCCGAAACGGTCAGGGTGGCGCCCTCTGCCGCCGACGCGGCACGGGTGACGCACAGGATCGCGATGGTCGCCGCGAGGCAGGGACACAGGTGCCTTGCAATCGGTGCCGGGGCAGCGGGGCGGGACGGAACCGGCTGACGCATGCTGCCCATATCCCTGTATTCATCACGATCGTCAAGACCCTGCCCGTGAGCACATCTTCCGCACCCGTCGCCGAATTCCGCTCGCGCCGGCCCCCCGCGCACCATATATAGGGCCCGCTCATGCAATCCGAGTTCGAAGAAGGGTCCACTCCCGCGCCGGCCACAGACGAAAACCCCACGGCCGCGGGAAACACGGTGACTGGCACGGTGGCGATCCTGGGCCGCCCGAACGTGGGCAAGTCCACGCTCATGAACCAGATCGTGGGACAGAAGCTGGCCATCGTCAGCCCGAAACCGCAGACCACCCGCAATCGGATCGTCGGGGTCTGGAACGGACCGGCGGGGCAGATCGTGTTCGTCGATACTCCCGGGGTGCACGCGGCCCGCGGCGCGCTGAATCGTTTCATGGTCGACGAGGCGCTGGGGAGCATCGAAGGCGTCGACGCCGCGTTGCTGGTCGTCGAGCCGCCCCAGAGCAGCGCGGCGGTCAAGATCAGCTCCGCGGAACGTCAGATTCTGGAGGTGCTCCGCGAAGCGCACAGGCCGGTCGTCCTGGCCATCAACAAGGTGGATACGGTCAAGGACAAGCCCTCCTTGTTCCCCATCCTCACGGCGTGGCAGGAGATCTCGAATTTCGCGGCGCTGGTTCCGGTGTCCGCGCGCAAGGGGTCGGGGGTGCCCGGCCTGATCAAGGAGCTGTGCAAGCTCCTGCCGCCGGGCCCGCCGCTCTATTCAGCGGACATGCTGACGGATCGAACCGAAAGATTCCTGGCCGGTGAGCTCATTCGCGAACAGCTGTTCTTGGCGTTGCGCCAGGAGCTGCCCTACGCGACCGCCGTCGTGATCGACAACTGGGAGGAACGCGCCGACAAGAACGACGTGGTCATAGATGCGTCGATCATCGTGGANNGACAGCCAGAAGAGCATCGTCCTGGGCAAGGGTGGGACCATGATCAAGGATATCGGGACCCGCGCCCGGGCGGAGGTGTCGACGCTGCTGGATCGGCCCGCTCACCTGCGCCTGTTCGTGAAGGTGGCGCCCGAATGGACGTCGTCCGCCGACGCGATCGCGCGCGTGGGTTACGAACGATGAAAAGGTATGTGGCATCCAGCAGCGCGGCCGACCTCGGACGGCCGCTGGTCGCGCTGGTGGGAAGACCCAACGTCGGCAAATCATCGCTGTTCAACCGCCTCGTGGGGGGACGCCCGGCGCTGGTGGAAGACATGCCGGGGGTGACGCGGGACCGCCGCTATGGAATGGTCGACTGGCCGGGCTGGCGCTTTCGCATCGTGGACACGGGGGGCCTCGATCCGTCGGCGCACGGGATCCTGGGCGCGATGCGGACCCAGACCCTGCGCGCGATCGACGAAGCGGATGTGCTGGTCCTGGTCGTCGACGCCGCCGAGGGCTTGACCGGCGTCGACCACGACGTGGTGGCGGTGCTGCGCCGCGCGGGGAAACCGGTGGTCCTGGCGGTCAACAAGGTCGATTCCGTACACCGGGAGGCCGCGCTGGCCGAGGTNNCGCCCCGCGCCTGGACGACGAAGGGGCCCCTTCCGCGGCGGCGGGAGCGACCGACGGCGTTGGCGAGCACGAGCTCGGCGCCGCTGCCGGCGATCCCGACGACGCTGAAGATGACGACGAGGCAGGCGACGCGGACGACGAAATCCTTGTCGACGCTGCGGCAACCGACGACGCCCAGGGGCTGGACCAGCTGTTGGGCGACCCGGCCGATGTGGCTCCCGCGCCCCGCCCNNCGCCCCAACGTCGGCAAGTCGTCGCTGGTCAACCGACTGCTCGGCGAGGACCGGGTGTTGGTGCACGACATGCCCGGGACCACGCGCGATCCGATCGACACGCCCTTCTCGGTCGGTGGACAAGACTTCGTGCTGGTCGACACGGCTGGGCTGCGCCGCCGGCGTTCGGTCGACACGCTGACCGAAGCGGTGGCCGCCAAGATGGCCCGTGACCAGCTTGCCCGGTGCGATGTCGCGGTGCTGGTCATCGACGCGGGGGGGGGCGCGACGGTGGAGGACGCGAAGATCGCCGGGCTGATCGAGGAATCGGGGCGGGCCACAATCCTCATCCTCAACAAGAAGGATTCAGTTCCAAAGTCTCAAATTAATTCGAAAATTGAAACTACCAAAGAGACGCTTTCGTTCTTGTCCTGGGCCCCGATTCTGTTGACCTCGGCGGTCACGGGAGCGGGCGTGGCGGAGATTCCGGTCGTGGCCGCGCGGGTGTTCGAGCAGACGTCCCGGCGTATCTCGACCGGCGAGGTCAACCGCTTCCTCGAGGGGATCGTGGCCGACAGACCGCCGCCCGCAGGGCCCAACGGCCGCCACGTGCGCCTCTACTTCGCCACCCAGGCCCAGATTCGCCCGCCCACCTTCGTCTTCAGCACCAACCACCCGACGGACGTCCCGGTGTCCTATCGGCGGTTCTTGGCCAACCAGGTCCGCCGCGCGTACGGCTTCGATGGCACGCCGATCCGGATCGTCCTGCGCGCGCATCGCAAGAAACGAAAATCGGCCCCCGCCGCGCGCACCTAGGCCCAGTCAAGGACCGTCAGTGGATGATCCAGGAAACCCGCGCCGAAAGCGCGAAGGCCTGAGGCACGGCGTTGCCGGTCAGGGCATTCGAGATGAGGTCGAAGGGAGCGAAGACGTACTCCGCGACTGCCCCGATACTCCAGCGCGGCGTCAGCAGATAGTCCGCGCCGGCGCCCACCTGCATGCCGATGGCCCGATGAGCCTTGGCGACGGCTCCAGTGATGCCCAGGATCCCCACCCCCACCTCGAACGAGGGCAGCAGGCGCAGAACGTCCATGGTGTACGACAGCCCGCCAAAGACCGA
This sequence comes from Myxococcales bacterium, assembly GCA_003161835.1. Taxonomy (GTDB): domain Bacteria; phylum Myxococcota_A; class Polyangia; order Fen-1088; family Fen-1088; genus FEN-1088. Next base: position 4,146 of record PMNO01000098.1, read on the forward strand.
ATACGAGTAGAGCGCTCCTCCCGGAAGAGCCCGAGCGGTGTCCGCCGACACGCCGTGACGCGAGCCGCTGGTCGTCACGAGCACCGCCCACGCGTCGTCCAGGCCGTACTGGCCGGTCAGGCCCAAGCGAACGCCAAACGGGTCTCGCCCTTCCACGACCACGTTCGCGATACCCGCGTGGGCCGAGAGTAGCCAGTCGTCTTCGTCCGCCCGAGCGGACACCGAGAACGCGACGACCAAGCCCAGAACCATGACCAAAAGCGCGCGCGGTGCTTGGCGGCGGGCGCGAAGACAAGACGACACAGCTGGCACTATACCCCTCCCGCGGGCGCCGCCGCGCCGTCGGGGCGAAGCCGGGCCAAATTGACCTTGCGGGACTTCGCGTGATATCCAAATGCGAATAATGGCGAAGCGTATCCTGATCGCCGATGACAGCTTAACGATCCAAAAAGCGTTTGCGATGACGTTTGCGGGCGAGGACGTGACGCTGCTGGCGGCGCGTTCGGCGGACGAGGGGCTCACGATTGCGCGCCAGGCTCGCCCCGAGCTCGTGATCGCCGACGCCGTGATGCCCGGCCGCTCCGGTTACGATCTGTGCTCCGCCATCAAGGCCGACGCGGCTCTGCGCGGCGTTCCGGTCTACATCCTGGCCTCGGCGCAAAATCCGTACGACGAGAGTCGCGGCCGACAGAGCGGAGCGGATGGGCAATTCACGAAGCCGTTCGAGTCGGTCGCCTTCGTCGAGCGGGTCAAGGAAGCGCTCGCGCTCGGGGTTGCCGCGCCCATTCCCGTGCCGGTGCTCCGGGCCGCGCCGTCGCTGAGCCCGGCGGGCACGGCTTCGGCGGGTGTTTCCCTCGACGACGACTACGGGGAAATTTCGATCGAGGATTCTGGTCCTCAGCGTGAAACGGGCGCCGCCGCACCGGCGGCATTCGTTTCGCCGGGGACAGCCGAGGCGCCGACCCCGCCGCCCATGGTTCCGCTGGCGGCACCACGTCCAGCCACGCCCAACGTGGCGCCGTACGCCACGTTGGGCGGCATGCGCCCCTCGTTGATTCCCGGGCTCAGGCCGGGTGCCGCACCTCCGCCCGCGCGTCCGGGAGCCAGCTTGCCGGCGCGGCCAGTTGCCGCCTATCCGCAGTCGCCGACGCATGCCCCTGCTCCGCAAGGACAGATTCCCACACCGTTGCAGATTCCGGCCCTGCGAGCTCCCGTTCCTCAGGCGCCGCAGCAGGCTCCCGCGCGTGGCCCGGCGCGGACCCTGGTGGGACTTCCCGGGGCAATCTCCCCATCCCCCGCCGCGCGATTCGGCTCCCCGGCCGCGCCTGCCCGGCCGGCCACGCAACCTTTGCGTCCCATGGACGGTCAAACGCCGCCGCCCCTCGGGTCTTCCTCTCTTTTTCCCGCCAATCCCTCTGCCTCTGCCTCGGCTTCGGTCTCCTCCAAGATCGATCAGAAGGTCGCCGAATTCGCGGCAAAGGGACCCGAGTACGAAGCCATCGCAAGATTGTCCCGCGAGATCATCGAAAAGATCGTCTGGGAAGTAGTCCCGGAATTGGCCGAGACGATCATTCGGGAAGAGCTTCAGAAGCGCGGCCGTATTTAGTGACGGCTCGATCGCCGCGCGCTCCTTCCCATGCCTGATTCCCCCACGAACAAGTCAGACCCAGACACCGCATCGGCGTCCCGGTATGCCAAGAACTACGATCCCGCGTCCATTGAAACCCGCTGGTACGGGGAGTGGACGCGGCGCGGGTACTTCCACGCTGACGCGCAGGCCCCCAAGGCGCCGTTCGCGATAGTCATCCCGCCGCCCAACGTCACCGGCGTGCTGCACATGGGGCACGCGCTCGGGTGCACGATCGAGGATATCTTCACGCGCTGGAAGCGCATGGCCGCTTACAACGCCATGTGGTTGCCGGGCACCGATCACGCCGGGATCGCAACCCAGATGGTGGTCGAGCGCCAGCTGCGCGAAGCCGAGGGAAAGTCCCGCCACGACATCGGGCGGGCCGAATTCGTCAAGCGCGTGTGGACCTGGCGCCAGCAGTCCGGCGATCAGATTCTGCAACAACTGAAGAGACTTGGGTGTTCACTCGACTGGGAACGCTTGAAGTTCACGATGGAGCCCGCCTATTCGGAGGCGGTCATCGAGGCGTTCGTCCGTCTCCACGAGGAAGGCCTGATCTACCGCGCCGAGCGCCTGATCAACTGGTGCGTGTCGTGCCGGACGGCGCTCTCCGACCTGGAGGTGGAGTACGAGGAAGGCAAGCAAACCGAACTCTACGAGTTTGCCTATCCGCTCCTGGACGGCTCCGGCGAGGTCGTGGTGGCCACCACGCGACCGGAGACCATGCTGGGAGATGCGGCGGTGGCGGTTCACCCGGATGATCCCCGCCACCAGGCCAAGATCGGCCGCAAGATTCAGAATCCGATCACGGGATATTTCTTCAACGTCATCGCGGACCCGGTGTTGGTCGATCCGAAGTTCGGTACCGGCGCGGTCAAGGTGACACCTGCTCATGATCCGAACGACTTCGAATGCGGTCAGCGCAACGGCCTGACCAATATCTCGATCTTCGACGAGGCGGGGGTGGTCACGGCGGCGGGCGGTCCGTTCGCCGGGCTCGACCGGTTCGCCGCGCGCAAGGCGGTCAAGGCGCGGCTCAAGGAGCTGGGGCTGGAGCGCGGCTCGAAACCCCACGTCCACGCGGTCGGGCGCTGCCAGCGCTGTGAAACGGTGATCGAGCCCATGCTGTCCACGCAATGGTTCGTTCGGATGGAACCGCTGGCCAAGCCGGCCATCGAGGCGGTCGAACAGGGCAAGACGCGCTTCGTCCCGGAAAGCTGGTCCAAGACCTATTTCCACTGGATGCGGAATATTCGCGACTGGTGCATCTCCCGCCAGCTGTGGTGGGGCCACCGCATCCCGGCCTGGACCTGCGCCGCCTGCGGCAAGATCACGGTCGCGCGCCAGACGCCGGCGGCCTGCGTTCACTGCGGGGAGTCGGTGCTCAAGCAGGACGATGACGTGCTCGACACTTGGTTTTCGTCGTGGTTGTGGCCATTCGCCACCCTCGGCTGGCCCAAGGAAACCCGCGAGCTCAAGACGTTCTACCCGACCAGCGTGCTCGATACCGGGTACGACATCCTGTTCTTTTGGGTCGCGCGCATGATGATGGCGGGCCTGCACTTCATGAAGAAAGTGCCCTTTCGCACGGTGTACCTGCACACGATGGTCACCGACGAAAAGGGCGACAAGATGTCGAAGGTCAAGGGCAACACCATCGATCCCTTGGTCGTGATCGACAAGTACGGGGCCGATGCCCTGCGCTTCGCGTTGGCCTGGCAGGCGACCCATGCGTCGCAGGGTAAGAACATCAAATTCTCGATGAGCAACGTCGAGGACGCGCGCCGGTTCGCCACCAAGATCTGGAACGCCAGCCGGTTCGCGTTGATGAACCTGGAGGGATTCGACGCCGAGCGCTTCGCGGATCGCGTGGCCGACGGACCTGACCGCGCGGAGCTGGATTTGCCCGAGCGCTGGATCCTGTCGCGGGTTCAACGCGCCATCGAGGCGGTCGACGAGGCGCTGGAGGATTACCGCATCGCGGACGCCGCCCAGGCTGCCTACCACTTTGTNNCTCGTCACCGCGCTCGAGGCCGCGATGCGGCTGCTGCACCCGTTCATGCCGTTCTTGACCGAGGAAATCTGGCAGCATCTTCCGAAGTCCTCCGGCGTTCCACAGAGCATCATGATCACGCTCTATCCGGTGCGGGACCTTCGCTTCATCGACGATGCCTCCGAGGCATCGATGGCGCTGGTGCAACGGGTGATAGTGGCCTTGCGGACCATTCGCGCGGAGAAGAACCTTCCTCCCGCGGCGCGGATCACGGCCATCTTGACGGTGGGCGACGACTACAAGAAGACCATCCTCGAGGGCTATCGCGAGATCGTGGCCGAGCAAGGCCGCTGCTCCGCCGTGCGGGTGCGCCGGGCGGGAAGCACCACGGTCGTTCCGCAATTGATGGGACCGGTGGCGACGGCGCTAGCGGGTGACATCGAGGTGGTGGTACCCCTGGAGGGTCTGGTCGATCCCGCCGCCGAGCGCGGTAAGTTGCTCAAGGAGCGGGAGAAGGTCCTCTCGGATCAAGTGTGGCTCTCCAACAAGCTGGCGAATCCCAAGTTCGTGGCCAACGCCAAGGCGGAGGCCGTGGACAAAGATCGGGCGAAACTGCTGGAGCTGGACGCCGCGTTGATTCAGCTAGATGCCGCCATCGTTCGCCTCGGCTGATTCTGGCGCTCCGGGTGCTCCCGTGTCGATCCAGTCCGCGATGGCGCGCTGATCGTCCTGGGAGAGGGTGTCGTCGGGCACGCCCACGTGGCCGACCACGGGCGGGGCGCCGATGATCTTGCGCAACAGGTAGCTGCGTGCCGAATCGTGGGGCACGACCAAGACCAGGCGGCTGACTTGTCGAGAGGGGACGCCGACCATCGCATCGCGAGCGTCTCGCGCGCACAGTGACAGGCCCCCGGCCGGTGACGAGGCGCAAAGTCCGTCTGGTGGCAGGGCATCGCCCGTCCCGAGGTGGCACGCACCGCCCGCGCAATGCGAGGAAAGAATCCCCATCAACTGCCCGAATGACGTGGCCGGAAGGGTCAATGGGGAGGGATTGCGGCGGGCCCCCGGGGCCACGATCTGAAACCGGAAGGTCGGGGACTGATTGGAGCCACCCGGACTTCCCGGGACCGTTGACGTCCCATCCAGCTGGCACCCACGCAGTGAACGGATGCCGGGCCGGAGCGACAAGGTGTATCCCAATCCCATCCCGAGCTGCCCTGAAGGCCGGAAGAACGCTCGTCGGTCGACCAGATCCACCCAGTAACGGCCGGTGTGATAGTAGAACCCCGTAAATAGTAGGACCGTCGATACGTCGATGGTGTCGGGATCGGGGAAGTCGTTGAAGGTCAACGCGGGCACAACGTCGGGCGCGATCCCTTGGGAATCGGGCGCAGGATCGACCGCGGTCAGCTCGAAGGGGTCGCAGGTGCCGGGCCGAGGCAGATCCGCCGTGGTCACACTACAGCCGATCGCGCTCAACGCACCGAAAGTCGCGCCCAGGACCAGACCAGCGAACGAGCGGCGGCCCACCCTGGTGGCGGCAACGGACCTAGATGGAAGCCCTGAATGCACGCCTGGAGCCGCGTCCGGGCTCAGCTCTCCGCGTACAACTTGATTTGGTCGTGCACGAGATCTTCGGTCAGGCCCGTGCGCAAATATTCCTGCAAGCAGTCGGCCAGCGTCACCACCATGTCGTCCACACCCTTCTCCTGAACGAGCTTGGCCAGCAAGGCGCGCGCGGCGGGGCTATCGTCATTGCGCAGAAAGTCCCTGATCATGTCCAGCGTGAGTTCGCCGGAGAAATCGAGCATGGCGTGATCGAGAAGGTAGGCGATAAGCTGGTTCACCGATTGGCCTCCGGGGGGGACTGTCGTGGGTTGATGCGAGAGCCGCAGTTCAGCTCAATATCGCGGATGTCCGGGGCGCGCAAGGAGTTAGGTGAGCAACTCGCCATTTGACCCGATCGGTGGGAGTTGTTACGGTGCCGCTACTTTGCGCCGTCTTCGCTACCTCCGAGCAGGGGCGCGGGCAGTCAGAGCTGCGTTATTGGTTGGCGTTTCCTTGCTGTCCTCCCCCGGCTGCGGTCCGATCCAGTACCAGAGGCAGGTCAACAACAAAGCCGCCAGCGCGGTGGTGGCCGCCCGGAATGCAAAGGCCGCTGGGTATGCGCCCTATGAATACACCGCCGCCACCGAGTACTTGAACAAGGCACGCGAGGAGGCTGATCACGCCGAATATCAGATCGCCATCGAATACGGCCGCCGGGCGGAGGCTCTGGCGATTCGCGCGCGCGCGATCGCCGAGGAAAGGGCGACGGCTCCCGCCGAGGCCGGGCCGGTTTCGGGTGAGCCACCGGGGGCGAACAAGGACTCTCATTGATGTTGCCGCGTGCGCGGCCACGGAACGTTGTTGCGAATAGTCGACGACCGATCCTTTGTGTTCTGGTGGCCCTGTTCGGGGGGGCAGGCGGTTGCGCGGGACGACAGCTGGCGGCCGGCGTGCGCGCGGTGCGCGTCCAGGCGCAGGAGGCACGCGCCAACGGGGCGATGCGCTGCGCGCCGCGGGAGCTGGCGCTTGCCGAGACCCACAGCGAATTTTCAGCCCGCGAGCTGGATGAGGGGGATTACTTTCGCGCGCGCGACCACCTCCGGATCGCGGAAGACAACGCCAAGGAGGCGCTGCGCCTCTCGCCCCGCGACCGGTGCCTGCCCTCGGCGCCTGGCCAGGCTCGGGGCCAGGACCACCACGGGGACGGCGACGAGGACCGCGACGCGGACGGGATCCCAGACGCCACGGATAAGTGTCCAGCCGCGGCCGAGGACAAGGACGGATTCGAGGACGCCGATGGTTGTCCCGACCCGGACAATGACCAGGACGGGATCGCCGACGCCGACGACAGGTGCCCGGGCGCGGCCGAGGACAAGGACGGATTCGAGGATGCCGATGGTTGTCCCGACCCGGACAACGACCAGGACGGGATTGCCGACGCCGACGACAAGTGTCCCCTCGAGGCCGGCCCCCCCGACACGGGCGGCTGTCCCAAGACGTACGACCACATCACGGTTACCGGGGAGAAGATCGAACTCAAGCAGAAGGTCTTCTTCGAGACCGACAAGGCCGTTATCATGGCGCGCAGCTATGACTTGCTGGCCGAGATCGCCAACGTTCTGCGCACCCGACCCACGATGCGGCTGCGGATCGAAGGCCATACCGACGCGCGGGGGACGGTGAAGCACAACATGACATTGTCTCAGTCGCGCGCCGAGGCGGTGCGTGTTCACCTTGTGGGGTTGGGTATCGATGGCACGCGTTTGGAGGCGCGTGGATTTGGTCCCGAACAACCGATCGAAACGAACAGAACCGGGTCGGGCCGGGAGAGGAACCGGCGGGTGGAGTTTGTGATTACGCAGCAATGAATCGGAGATTCGGAGAATCGGACGACAGCAGGCAGACGTAGCAAGTAGCAGGAACGAAAGGCAACCACCTCATGATGTTCTCCCCCCCGCGCAAACGTTCCGGGTTCCTCGCGGAATCGATGTCACCCACGGTGACCGCCGCGTCGCTGGTCATGTTCTGGGCGCTCCTGCTCTTGGCGCGACCGGCGGTCGCCCAGGATCAGGCGACCATCGATAGACTCGTCCAGCTGAACAAGAAGGCGATGGACGACTACGACACCGCCGATTTCGACGCCGCCAAGAAATCGCTCCTCGATGCCGAGAAGGCGGGCAAGCGGGCGGGCCTCGAAGGTCATCCGGTGATGGCTCGGACGTATATCCACCTCGGAGCCCTGTATCTCATGGGCTACAAGGACAAGCCGAAGGCGCAACACTACTTTGGCAAGGCCTTGGACATCCAACCCGACATCAAGATCGACAAGACCCTGACGTCCCCCTCGGTGCGGGATGTGTTCGCGGAGGTCAAGGCCCAGAAGGGTGAAGCGTCGTCGGCGGAGTCATTGTTCCCACCGTCGCCGGGCAAGGGTGGCGGCAGGAGCGGGGACAAGAACGCGGGCAAGGGGGGCGCGCGCGCGGCGGCGCCCGACGTTCTCGGCACCGATGCGGGCGACCAGCCGGCCACCGAGACCACCGTTCGGCGGAAGCGACTCGGCAGGGCCGTGAATCCGGACGCCGAGCCCGACCTGCCCGCGACCATCACCGCGCTCGATTGTCCGTATCCGGACGACACGCCCCCGGGCCAGAAGGTGACCCTGCGCTGTGTCGCGGCCGCGAGTTTGGGCGTCTCGGGCGTCGCGCTGTACTTCAAGGGCTTCGAGATGTCCGACTACGAGAAGATGGACATGGCGAAATCGAGCAAGGGCTGGTGGCAGGCGACCGTGCCCAAGAAGCGCGTCGACGGGAAATCGCTGCAGTTCTATTTCGAGGGCCTGGACGCGGGCGACAAACCCGTGGTCTCGAACGGCCGCGCCGAGAGCCCGAACGTGATGCTGATCGTCGATCGCGGCAGCCAGGTGGCCACGGCTCCGAGCGGGGCGGAGGTCGACGAGAACCCCCTCGAGGAGAGCAACCGGACGGCGCCACGGTTTCAGCTGGGTACGCGCGATGAAAAGGCCGATATTGACACCCGTTACGGAAACCGGCGTTTCTGGATCGGGATCGGCGCGGGCACCGGAATGGCGGTTGCGATCAACGGCACCCTCGAATCTCGGGTGTGTGGGCTGGGCGACGCGAGCGGGAAATGCGTGGGGGGCTTTCCGGCGCTGTCGCACAGCGTGAAGGTCGACGGCCCCGGCTGGGCGCGTCTGGCGCAGCTGGTTCCTGAAATCGGACTGCAGATCAATCCGGATTGGGCCATCTCCGTCGAGGGGCGCCATCAGTGGATCCCCCAGGCCAAGAAGGTGGCCGACTACGCGGCGTCCGGAGCCCACGCGGTTCTGTTCAAGATTCTCCACTACACGAAGCAGAAGCGTACCCGGGTGGCCTATGGAGTGCTGGGGGGCGGGGGCAGCGGCGTGCGCATGAATATCCAGTCGGATGCGGCGAACCCAGAGCTATGGGACACCATCCTCATCGGCGGGGTTTTGCTGGGCGGAACAGCGGCGCTCAACTATGAGATCTCCCGGAGCTTCACCTGGACGGTGGGCGTGAACGGGCTCTACGGATTTCCCCACAAGGGTCTGGTCTTCGACCTGAACACCGGCATCCAGTTCAATTTCGGCGACACCTCCGGCGCGGCGGCGGCGGCGAAGAAGAAGAAGGTGAATTCGGTGTCGACCTCGATCGACGACGAAGATCCCAACTAGGAACCTGGCCTCGGGAGATCTCCCGACATCAAGGGATGTTGATTTTCTGTCGATGACGGGGACGTGCGTGGCCTCCCTGTATTCGTCGTACTCGTCTTTTTGGGGCCCGCGCTGACCAGCTCGGGTTGTGGCTCCGCCATGCGGCCCTTCTCCCAGGAGCACGTGGAGCTCCAGGAGTACAAGCCGCTTTCCGTCGGAGCATCGACGTCGGTTCGCGAACGTTGGCAGAAATTGCAGATGCTGGCGTCCGAACAGACCTGGCATCTGGAGACCTTCGACGAGACGCGGGGGCTGATGATCGCGGCGCGCGGGTCCAAGGACAGCGTCGATGTGCGCGAGCGCGTGCGCATCGTCTTGCGTGCGGATGTTACCGAGATCGCCGTCCAGACCGAGGTGCTGCAGGACGGCGAATGGGACGTCCGGGACCTGACCTGCGGCCGGTACGAGTACTCGCGCGAGACAGAGATTGCGCTAAAGATCGATCGATGAAGCGACGCCGGTGTTTGACAAGGTAGCTACTAGTAGCTACGTTAGATTGTCGTGCGCTCCGTCGGTGTCAAGGTACTCAAGAACAAGCTGAGCGAGTACCTTCGCTTTGCCGCGGCGGGCGAAACCGTGCTGGTGACTGACCGCGACCGTGTCATCGCCGAGCTGATCCCGCCCCGAGAGGGCCGCAGCGTTGCCGTCGCCGATGCATTCCTGGCGGAAGCCGTGCGTCGGGGATGGCTCACCGCGCCCGCGATTCGCGGCGACGGACCGCCGCCCCGATTGCCCGTCGCGTCCAGCCAGGATCTCCTGTCGGAGTTGGCGGGGGACCGCGCCGACCGATGATCTACCTCGATACCTCGGTCGCGCTGGCGCATCTTCTCGCCGAGGATCGCCATCCTTCTGATGATCTATGGGCCGAAGTTCTCGTCTCCAGTCGTCTCATCGAATACGAGCTGTGGACCCGCCTCAATGCAAGGGGCCTTGGACCAAGCCACGGGGATGCTTTGCGGGAGTTGCTCGCGCGCCTGGCCATGCTCGACCTGTCACCGGTCGTTCTGGCGCGGGCGACCGAGCCCTTTCCCGTTCCGGTACGTACCCTGGACGCCGTGCACCTTGCGTCGGCGGACTTCCTCCGTGCCCAGAAGCAGACCGTCGAGATAGCCTCGTACGATGCCCGATTCTTGGTGGCAGCCCGCAAGATGGGCTTCGTGCTGGCGCGGCTCTAGAGAGATCTCTTGACGTCCAGAATGTTGCTCGCAAAAGCGATCTGCCGGGCCGGGAGCACGGGCGATCGAGTCGTTCGATCGATGACCGTGGTTCGCGATGCGGCGCTCTTCGCGCTGCTCGACGACGCCGGGCAAGATGGGTTGACGGGCTGGATCTATTCTCGCCAGGCTACCTACGCGCCAGCCGGCGGGCTTTTTGAAGGGGGACTCTTCGATTGGGAGCGGGCCCTGATCGCGCACCCGGACTTTCCGCGCGACGGTCACGTCGTGCTGGGAGGTGCGGGTGGGGGCAGGGAGCTGCGCGCGCTTCGGGATCTGGGCTATCGGGTTACCGCCTTCGAGCCGAGCGAAATGCTCTGGCGGTCGCTGGCCCAGACGGCGGCGGATGGCGGTGGCGTGGCCATTCAGGCGAGCTACGCCGATCTGGTTCGCGCCGACCGATCGGGACCGCTGGCGACTCTGTTCGATGAACGGGTCGACGCTTTCGTGTTTGGTTGGGGCAGCTTCTCGCACTTGCTGAGCTTGGAGGCGCAGAGGCGTGCATTGCATGCGGTCAGGCAGCGGTGGCCACGGGCGGTGGTGCTGATCAGTTTTCTTCGGCGAAGCGACTCGCCCAGCCCCCCCTCTCCAGGTGAGCGATGGCTACGTGGGGCGACGCGGTGGTTGCTGTCACCTTTCGACCGCGCGCGCGAGGGCTCCCCCGATCCATCGCGGCAATTCTTCCCGCATGCCGGATTCGTTCGCCCGCTGTCGGAGGATGAGTTTCGTGCGATGGCCGCGGCGGCGGGGTTTCAGGTGGCGGTGTACCAGAGTCATCCCTACGGGGCGGCGTTGCTGGTTTGACGGGGACTATGGGTCGAGCAGGCCCAAGGCGGCGGCTGCGTGGGCGGGGCGGGCTTCGGGGCTGGTGGCGGTGAGGGCGTCGATCAACGAGACGAGTCGGTGGCTGCTCGCGCTGTCTTGGGTGGACCCGACGGACACGGGGACGGCGTAGTTGCCTGCGAAGAGGTCGGACTGGCGGCGCGCGGGATGCCCGCGAAGCATTTCCCAGAGGATGGCGCCCGCCGCGAACAGATCGGTGCGCACGGAAGGCGGTGCTCCGTGGAACTGTTCGGGCGCCAGGTAGAGCGGCGTGCCACCTGTCGTCCGCTCGTGCGGTGGCGCTGCGCCAGTTGTGAATTGCGCCCCGCCAAAATCGGCGAGCACGACCTCCGTCGGTCGCCGCAAGAGCAAATTTCCCGGCTTCAGATCGCCGTGGATGATGCCGGCGCCGTGCACGTAGGCGAGCGCGGTCAGCAGGGATCGCGCGGTGGCGAGCACTTCCCCGGAATCAACGCCGCCGCCCGGGGTCGCCCCCGCCGGGGCCTCTGAATTGTTGCTCCCCGCGCGCAAACGATCCCGGACCGTGCCCCCCTCGATATATTCCATGGCCAGGCATCGTGCGCCTTCGTCGACGTCATAGACCGCCACCACGCCTGGGTGGCGCAAGCGCATCGCCAGCCGCGCCTCGGCAAAGAATTTCTCGCGCGCTTCGGTGCGCGCCGCGGCCGCGAACTGGGGGTGGAGGACTTTCAACGCCAGGGGCAGATTCAGGCGTTCGTCGCGCACGAGATACACGGCCGCGCTGGCCCCGCGCCCAAGCTCCCGCAGCAGCTTGAACCGCGAGAGGTGAACTCCCTCGGGCGAAGCGAGGGTTCCGACGACTAACGGCGCTGCCGGTCCTCGATCGAATTCGTGATCCGGCCCCAGCCTCCTGGCGTGGTGTTGCGCCTCGGGATCATCCACGTCGTCCGCCAGCACGCGCTCCCAGCGAATTCGCGCCGAGGTCAACGCCCCCGCGGCTTCGTCCAGCGTCGCCAACAGACGGTTCGCCTGCCTGGCCCATGCGTCATTGTCGCCGTGGTCGAGCGGCAGAAGCACGCCGCGGGCTGACGATGCCTCTCCCAGATCCACAAGCAGACGCCCGAGCCGCAACCGGACCGCGCCGTCGTCGGGATGCGCGGTCAGGTGCGCGCGCAATTTCGAGACCGCCCCCATCCGATCGCCCTTCCGCTCGGCGAGGTCCGCCTGGATCAGCAGATCAGGATTCAGCGGCGACGCCACCGGGGTCATAGCACCTCCACCACGCTCCCCGCGGCGCCAATCTCGAGCTTGTCGCCGTGCAGTAGGTCGACCCGCGTCGACACGAGCTGACCCGAGATGCGCACCTGAACCTCGGGAGGGCGGCAAAATCGCACGCCCCCCGAATCGAATTCGAGCCAGGTTCCGTGCGCGCCGGCGATCACGTCGCCGAGCGGCAGCGGGCCGGTTCCGACCACCNNCCCTGTACGTCCAGGGCCAAACGGCACGAGACTCCAAGGCCGATCTCGGTTGGTCCGCGCAGGGGGAGGGCGCTCGACAGTCGCGCCCCGCCAACGAAGGTGCCCGAACGGGAGCCCGCGTCGGTCAGCGTCGGATCGCCGCCGCCCCCCATGTCGATGACCGCGTGCCGGCGCGACACCCCCGGATCGCGTACCGAAACCTCCGCCAGAGGATCACGGCCAAGCACCGCGGGCATCGCGGCGAAGGTGAAGCGGTGNNGCAGGGCGGCGCCACGTTCACCAGCGGCCGCAAGCGCTTCGATGTCCCGAATGGCGCCGATGGCGCTACGGTGCGCGCGCGTTCGATCCTCCTCCAGCGCCAGACACGACTCCATGTGATCGAGCTCGCCCTGCCGTCCCCAGACCTCGGCCGCGGCCGCCCAATCCCGTGCCAGTTCGAAGGTCGTGGCGGCTCGATGCAGATCGCCCCCCTCGGCCAGAGCGCTCGCGCCCACGCGGAGGGCCAAACGATCGGTTTCCGTCAACGCCACTCCGGGGACCCGCGCGATCAGGGCCTCGCCGGCCAACAGCCGCACCGTTCGGAGATCTTCGTTTGTGCCCGTCCGGTCCCGCCGTCGGTCGGGGGACGCGCGCAACGCCTGCGCGCAGCGGCGAACGGTTTCGGTCAGCATCGGGAGCGTGATAGGCAGACCGGCGATTTGCTCGAACATGGAGGCCAGCGCAAACCAGCGGCGTTCGCGGGCCAGTCGTTCCGCGAGGATGGGCAGGTGGCCGTGAGCCGCCGCCGTCTTGATTTCCTGCGAGGAGAGGAACCGGTCGTCTTCCGGCGCCGGCATTGATTTCCATCTTAGCACCATGGCCACGAAACCGGCTCCTGGTGCCCCCCGGCGCTGGCGATTGGGACGAGTTGCGAGATCGGCCACCCGCGCGGTCGTTTAGACTTGTCCGATGCTGCAGAGGGTAGGCATCGGCCAGGTCCGGTTCAATGTTCCGGGATTGACGGCCGACCCGCGTGGCGTCGTAACGGGTCGGCAGATGGTGCTGCGATTCTCCGCGCTCGAGCGCCTGATCTCGTTCCTGCGTTTGTGGTCCGGCGAGCAATCGATGGACGACTTTCAACCGGGTCTCAGACTTGTGCAGGTCCGGACCGCGGGCGGATCGCGCGAAGCGCTGGTGGTGGTTCCCGTGACCTCCCTCCCGTTGATCGACGCGGCGGCCCGCGCGGCCCGAACGGCCGGCGGACAGTGCTTCATCGGCGCCGGGAAACACTTCGTGCAGTACCGGGATTCGCGCGCCCCGCTTGGGTACGACTCCGCGTCGCTGGAGGTGGCGGAGGACGCGACGGATTTTTTCCTCTACAGCGAGGATCACACGCAGGCCTATGCGATTGTCGGTGACCTGCCGCTCGACAAGCTGCTGTTGCGCCTGGACCTGCAGCGCCAGCACGGGAACGCCCCGGTGCGCCGCGATCTCTTGTTTCTCACGGTGCGCCGGGGCCTGGGTGCGCTGGTGATCGCCTATCTCCACAAGGCCGAGCGACGCAATCCGGAGTTGCGTGTCGCGGCCGCGCTGTGCGATTCACCGGGCGCAGGAGCGTTCCAGCGCGGCACCGCGTTCTGGATCTTGCGCCTGGAAAACGTGCCCGAACGCCTGCTCGGGGTCCTCGGCCGCACCCCGGGGTTCCGGCTGCTGGCTCCGGTGACGGACAACGTGGCGATTGCGGTCGGCTATCGCCACCCCGTGCACCTGGGATCCTGCAAACACGTGTTTCCCGCGGACCGCTTCTTTTTGTTTGCGCCCGGGGCCGCGGGCGCGATCGTCATCAATCCGGCGCCGGTCTTTTCGCCCATCGCTGATCTAGTACGTCTGCAGGTGCCGGAGCCGGCGCAGCGCATGGACCTGTCGCCGGGCGAAACGGCGCGTGGGAATTCTGGCGCCGCCGAAGCGGCGCATCCGGCGGGCCGCCTCGAACTGGTTCTCCCACTGCGGCTCGAGGCGGCGCCCGCCGGCATGGGGCGCGCGGTGGCAACCCTCGTACCTTGGAACCGCGTCGGGTGGGTCCGGTCGCTGTGTTACGCGATTCCGGCGTCGGCGGTGCGCGGATATCGATTGGCGCTGCTGGAACGCGGGGTGCTCGTGATCGCTCCCGACTTCCTGGGCGCCTTTCCTTTCGGCCAGCTCTTCTACGCGCCGGCGCCGGGGCTGCTGGTGCCGCTCGGGTGGGAATTGCGCCCGGCCGTTTCACCCGAGCAGCTGTCGGCCCGCGTGGGCGCCGTGGCGGGCGCGTTGGTCGTGTTTCCGGGCCCGGACGAGGCGCCGTTTCGGATCGCCGCCGATGCGATCGAGACCCTGGAGGCGCGTGCGCTCGGCGATCCGCGTTTGGGAGACGTGCGTGTCGAGGAGGCAATCCCCGGGGGTGCGCCCGTTGAACAGGTGGGGGACATTCAGATCGAAAATCAGCCGCTGGGCCCCATGCCCATGTGGAGGGTAGGCCGGTGATCGTCCCCGCGTTATGATCTGGCGGTGTCCCGCTTGTTTGTTTCGGAGTTCCTGTTGCCCCTGGTTCGCGGAGGAGCTCTCAAAGTGGGCCGTCCGCTGTCCGGGCGCGACGTGGATCGATTCATGCGGGCGCATCGCCACGGGCCGGGTGATGTGGAACAGGTAGCGGTCGCGGCGCTCGGGGTGGCGCGACGTCGGGCCCTGCTTCCGTTGGTTTCGGTTCCTCCGGCATCGCCTCTGGATGAAGAGACGTGGCGTCTGGGCGCGGCGGTTCACGATCTCCTCACCCTGGGGCATCCGCGGATCGGAACGGGCCCCGGCGCCGAGGCCCGCATCGAACGGGTCGCGGCCGCGGCCACGGCGCTGGCCGAGCTCGGTGCGCCGGCGACGTTGGAGCGGACGCTGGTGCGCCACTCGCTCGTGGCCCGCTTACCCGATGCCGTGCGCTTCGACCACACGGTTCGTTTCTGGCTGGGCCGCCGAACCTTCGTCGGGCGGACGCCGCCGGCGCGCATCCTGGCGCTCCCCCGCCTGCGCGGTGTGACGGTCGAGAGCGTGCGCCGGGGCTGGTTGCGCGAGGTCGGCGTTCTGGCCGCCGCGCGCCCCGCGTTCGCGGCCCTGACGGAGGCCAGCCCCCTGGGAGAGGCTCTCGACCCGCTGCGGTTGGATCCCGCGTGGTCCTGGGGGCGCGTGCTGTCCATCTTGAGGTTTCCCCCGTTGTTCCGCCTGGTGGCGGGCCGGTTGGTGGATCTGGGCGTCGGTCAGACCGGGGATGCCCTGGCCGAAGCCCTCTATCGTTTCGTGTCGCTCGAAGACACCGCCGGCCCGGTTCACGCGTCGCCCGCGGCGGTGAGCTGCGCGGTGGGGTTTCTGGCGCACATGACCTGGCTTGATCACCTGTTCGCCCCCACGGCCGCCAAGAACGGGCCGGCTGCGGCCACCGGGGACGCTGGTCGGGAACTGGCCGTCGTGCTCGCGGCGGCGGAACAGGTGGAGCCCGAGCTGATATGGCCTCCCGACGTCCCGCGCGGGTCCGATCTGGGCCAGGGCTTCGCCCGGCGCCTGGACCGCCTGTTCGCGCGTCACGACGTCAAGAGGAACCCGCGCTGGTCGGCGGCGCTGGAGCTGGCGCAAAGGGCGGCTCCGGCCGCGCGCGGATCAAGGAGCGACCATGGGTATGACCATGGGGTATAAGGATTCGCAGCGACGATGACGGTCAGCGACAGCGTTTCTCGAGGACGGATTGGCCCCATCGACGCGGATGTGTTGGGTCTGGGGCAGCGGTTGCGCGATGTCGGCCGGGCCCTGGACGCGCGTTTTCTGGACAAGGCCGAGCTGGTGCGGCTGTTGCTGGTGACGTTGCTGGCCGGCGAGCACATGCTGCTGGTGGGGCCGCCGGGCACCGCCAAATCGGCGCTGGTGCGCCACCTGGCGCGCCTGGTCGATGCGCGGTACTTCGAATATTTGCTCACACGTTTTTCCGAGCCGAACGAGCTCTTCGGGCCCGTGGATATCAAGGCGTTCCGCGAGGGGACTTTCGTGCGGCGCATCGAGGCCATGTTGCCCGACTCGGAGATCGTGTTTCTCGACGAGATATTCAAGTCGAACTCGGCCATCTTGAACGCGCTGCTCAGCATCCTGAACGAGCGGCGTTTCTTCACGGGCAGCCAATCCTTGAAGGTGCCCCTGTGCTCCCTGTTCGCGGCCACCAACGAGGTCCCGAACGACGACGCACTGGGGGCGGTGTTTGATCGCTTCCTGGTGCGGGCCCTGTCGGAGAATCTGGACAGCTTCCATTTCCACGGGTTGGTGGAGCGGGGCATTCGCGGTGAGATCGCCGAATTGACGGGGGCCGACGAGCAGATCAAGCCGCTCGTGTCGCTGGCGGAGATCCGGAAGGTGCAGGCCCGCCTGGGGCAGTTCATGGTGTTTCCTGAAGACTGGATGGCCCGCTACAAGGGATTCATCTTTCAGATTCGCTCGGAGGGGATTTCGCTGTCCGATCGCCGGGTGGTGAAATTGCTGAAATTGTTTGCCNNTGGTCGCCGCACGGGCGTGACCGCCGCCGACCTGGATGGCGTTCTGGCCGAGCTGCACGTCATTCGCGGGATTCTGTTGGGCGGTCAGGTGCTGTCGGACGTCCAGCTATTTTCGCAGCTGCGCAATCTGCAGGAAATCCGCGCCACGCTGCAGATCCTGGGCACCGAGACGGCCCGGGGCGTGGCGAGCGAAGTCGACAAGTTGCTGGAGGGCGTCTTCGAGTCGTCAAAATGGGCGTGAAGATCGGGCCGGCGAAATCCCGTCAGGCGGTCAAGTCCGCCGCGACCTCCGGCGCAGCGCCGGCCGCGGCGCCGCCTCGTTTTTCGACGCCGCCGCGGGTGCCACGCCAGCGGCGCGCCTTCTCGACGGTCGGGGGCGCGGTCGAAAGCGCGGGCGATCCCGCCGAGGCTCGCGCCCTGGCGGAGCTTTGGGATGTGGATCCGGGGCTGGCGCGATCCCTGACCCATGGGTTCCACTCCTATGCCGGGCGGATGCATCCTTCGATCGCGCGCGGGGCCATCAACCGGTGGAGTCGCCCCGGCGAGCTGGTCGTCGATCCCTTCTGCGGCAGCGGCACGGTCCTGGTTGAATCGATGGGCTCCGGGCGCACCGCGATCGGCATCGATGCGAGCCCCCTCGGCGTGGCCATCGCCGAGACGCGAACCACCCTGTTGGGCGAGGCCGGGCGCGCCCAGTTGGTCGCCGAAGCCCAGCGCATCGCCGAGGAAAGCGGCGAGAACGCCCGCCGCCGCCGCCGACCCGAGATTCCGGCCTGGGGCGGACCCGAATTCGAGCGCTTCTTTCCTCACGTGGCGTTCGAGTTGTTCGGTCTGCGCGCGCTCGTGATGAAAGTTCCGAAGACTCCGGTGGGACGCGCGCTGCGTATGTGCTTCTCGTCGAATCTGGTCAAGCTGATGAAGGCCGGCCCGGAGGCGCCGCGCGATGGGGCCGACAAGCGCATCGCGCGCGGCGTGCCCTCGCGCCTGTTGTCCGATCGCGCGGTCGAGCTGGCGAGCAGCCTGGCGGTGCTGGAGCGGCGGATGCCTCCGGGGACACCCGCGCCCGAAGTGCGCCTGGGCGACGCGCGGGATCTCGGAAAAGTCGGCCCCGGCGGTCCGCGAGGCGCCGGGACCGTGAGCTTGATTCTGTCGTCTCCCCCGTACCCCGGCACCTACGATTACGCCGCCCAACACGACGTTCGTTTCGCCTGGCTAGAATTGCCGCGCCGATCGTTCGAACGCACGCAAGTGGGCGCGCGCCTGGAGAGCGGCGGATTTGGAGCCGATCCGACGGCCTGGCACGAGGCCCAGTCCCGATGGGTCGCCGAGATGGGCCGGATCTTGAAACCGGGCGGAGCCGCGGTTCTGGTGGTGGGGGACGGTGTGGTGGGTGATCGTCCCGAGGACGCTCCGGCGGCGATCGCCGCTCTGGCTGACGCCGCCGGTCTGGAACCGGTGGCGCGTGCGTCGCAAGCGCGGGCGACGCTGGATCGTCGGTTGCGCGAAATTTTNNCCCCGCCGCGAACACCTCTTGCTTCTGCGCAAGCGCGCGTCGGCTTCCCGTTCGATGATCGCGCCCCAGACTGGCGGGCCGCGAGGTCAGCGATAGACGCTGACCCACGCATCGAAGGCCGGTCCGGCGGTCCAGGCGGCGATCGCGGTTCCATCTCGTGAGACGGCGAAATCGGTACTCAGCGCGCTGCCCACGCCGTCGTCGTAAAGCGCGGTGCCGTTCACTGGCGACCAGGTGGCCGCGGTGAGGGCGCGCTGGCTTGCGTGGACCAGCACCCGGTTCGAGGCGGTCACCTTGCGCCAGGAGGCCAGCGCGTTCCCGGCGCGATCCATTCCCACCAGCGGCTTCGCGTACTGGGTGAGGTCCGAGCCGATCATGTTGTCGGTCTCCAATGCCTGGGGCGCTTCCCAGGCCGCGGTGCCGGCCACGAAGCGCGCCGCGAACACGTCGTACACGAAATGGTTGTTCGGGAGCACCTGCGACCAGATCGCCACCGCGTCGCCGGCCGGATCGATCGCGACCTGGGGCGGGGGATCCCATTCGACCAGAAATCCCATCCCGACCATCACGGGGTTCTGCCAGCGCGCGCCATCGAATCGGCGTGCCCAGATCTCGGGACCCGCGGCGGTGATCTGCTGCCAGATGGCCATGCCGGCGCCCGTTTCATTGAGCGCGACGGACGGTGTGTCCGCGTCGTCGTCGTCGTAGGACTCCAAGGGCTCCACCGACGGGGCCTGCCACCCGCCGTCGTAGCGTTCCGTCCAGACGCTGCTCACCTCGTTGGGGACCGCCGGCTGCCCCCAGATGACGAATCCCCGTCCCATGCCGTCCACCGCGACGCGGGGGTTTCGATCGCCCGAGTCGGTCCCCATGAGGGGCATGTTCAAGGTGGTGTTCCAATCGCCGTCGCGGAAGTCGCAGGTCATGACCGTGTTGGTGTTGTCGGACAGGTGGGCGGTCCACGCCGCCAGGGCNNCGACCAGGTCGCGCCGCGGTCGGTGGTGCGGCTCGACCAGATCCCCTGGTCCGCGTCGGTGTCGTCGCGCGCCCACACGATCAAGGCGTTGCCCTGGCCGTCCATGCCCACCTGAAAGTCGCGGGCGCGGGAGATCGGGGCAACCCGGACCGGCGCGCCCCAGCGCTGATTGACCCCCTCGTAGGGGCGAGCCCACAGGGCGCCACCACGCTGGAAGGCAATCATTCCGTCACCGGCGGCATTCATGGCGACCGATGGGGAGCCATCGTCGTTCGCGGCTTCGTTTTGGACGGGCTCGGCCATCGACCACGCTCGCGACCCGAGGCCGGTGTCCGGCTGCCGTGCCCCTCCGCCGTCGGAGACGCCGCGGATTGCCCCGGTCTTTGCGCATCCCCCCGTCGGGAACGCGAACCCGGCGGCCACCGCCACCACCCAGAAGAGAGAGCCGATAGTCGTCATTGCCAGGGCTTGCTGGGAAGGTCCACCAACCGCAACATCGGACGCTCCTCGGATATTGTCATATCCCTCGCCCGTTCAGGCGCTAACCTTTCACAATGGTGACGCCGACCGACGCGGGCGACACGGAGCTCATCCGGCAACTGGCCACCCTCGCCTTCAGCGAGGTGGGTCCGAGCGGTTCGGCCGAGGCCATCCAGGCCGTCACGTGGTGGAACATGCTGGCGCGGCTAGGGGTCCGGCCGCCCCTCTTCGTGATTCACGATCTGGGGCTCCTGCTGACGCGCGGTCGCAGCGCGCGGCCGCATCATTTGTTGCCCGCGCCGCGAACGTCTCCGTCGACGGTGCGGATCCAGTATCGAGCGCTGCTGGCCTCGATCGCGACCGCGGATCTCGTGCAGGCTTTGGCCAGCGCCGCTCCGCGCGATGAGGTGATAGCGGTGATTCTGGCGCGCGTGTTGGCGGATGTCGTCCTGCGCTGGCCGGGCGCTCCGCGCGGGTCCGCCCCCGGCGATTTGCCGATCGGATCGCCGGCCTACGGACACGAGCGCGCGACCCTGGCGAAAACCGTCGACCCGGGCTGGGCGGTTTCGTTCTTGCACCGCTTCGTCGAACACGATCGTGCGGTTCTGGCGCGCCTCGATCAGATCGATGTCTCCGCGCTGCGGCTGCTGGGGTTGTTCCACGTCGACGGTGGTTTGCCGGACCTGGGCGATCTGTATCAGGTCGTGGGTGCGATCGGTAGCGCGGATATCGTGGACTTTTCCCTGCAACTGCTACCCTCGCTACTCGAAACCAAGCGCCGCCGCTCGGTGCAGCGGTTCTCGATCGATGGCTACGCATCCATCGAACGGCGCGGTTCGATCGATGCGCTCCTGCCCAGCGAACTGGCGCATGACGAGGACGTCTTCACCCAGAAGGCGCTGTCCGACGACCTTCTGTACTACGGTCGAGAACGTGCCCCGGATGCTGGCCGGCGCCTGAATTTGTTGCTGGTGGACGCGAGCGCGTCGATGCGGGGCGCGCGGCAGGTGTTCGCGCGCGGGCTGGCGCTGGCTCTGTGCAAGAAGCTGTCGCTGCTGGGGGGCGAGGTGTGGCTCCGATTCTTCGACAGCCGCCTGCACGAACGTATGGACGTGGGCCGCGCGCCCGGCCGCGAGCTGCCGCGCCTGCTGTCGTTCCGGTCCGAGCGCGGGCGCAACTATGCCCGGGTGTTCGCCGATCTGGCGGTCGAGATCGCGCGCCTCCGGCGCGACGAGGGCCGCGACATCGCCATCACGTTCATCACCCACGCCGAATGCCACATTCCCCCGGCGACAGTCGAGGCGCTGGCCAAGGACGCTTCGTTGTATGGCATCTTCGTGCTGCCATCTCGACCGATGACGCTCGGCTACCTGTCCCTGTTGCACCGTCATCAGATCGTCACCGCGGATACGCTCGCGCGCGCCGCTAGCAGCCGCCGCCGCGCTCTGGAAATCGTCGAGGACGCGACGGGCTCGTCCCAGTCGTCCGCCTCGGGGAACCATGCCGACGCGTGAGGAGCTGGATCTCAAGGAGCGCGCCGATCGCGCCTTGCGCGCCGGCCATCCGCGCGAGGCGCTCGCTCTTTATGGAACCTTGCTGGGGCGGGTGCAGGCGTTCGGCCCGGGGGTCTACGACAGNNTGGCCCTGCGCCGGTTCCCGGACGCGCAACGACAGTTTCCCGTCGCTGACAGACCTCTTGAATGGGCGCTTTGCGCGTCGAAGCTGGGGCATCACACCGAGGCGGCGCGCGTCCTGTCGGCGGTTGGACATTCCGCCTTGGCCGCGATCGAGCTGGAGCAGAGCGGTTCGTGGTCGGCGGCACGCCGCGAATGGGAGCGGACGCTGGCGGATCCGCGCTTGACCGGGCGCCGGTACGAGACCGCGCTGGTGCACTTCTGCCTGGGCCGCTGCTTGCTGAAGATGGGCGCGGACGAACGGATCGAGGCCGAACGCGCGCTCTCGACCGCCGGCCGTCACATCGAGGAGCTGGCCGACGATTTCGAGAGTCGCGGGGATCGTGAACGGGCGTTCGATTGCTACGGGGTCCTGTTGCAGATCGGCAAGGACACCGGCTCCTTCGAGAATGTCGCCGAGGGCTACATGAACGCCATTCGTATCCTGTCGGCCGACGATCAGAAGTTTTACGTCCTGCAGTACTACGACGATTTTCTGACCTACGCCGTGGAGCGGGGCGAGCTGTACGCCGCCGCGACCCTGGCCCGGGAAGCGGCGGATTTCAGCGCCAAGGCCGCCCTGATCTACGATCGCTACTACCTGGGGCGCGCCGCGGCCCTGTGGGCGGAAACGGCACAGCAGAACGAAGCATCCGGCGGGTCGCCCGACCTGTCCGAAAATGCTTTGCACGCCGGCATCGACGCGGCGACGACCCTGGGTGATCTGGCGGTGGTGTCGCGGCTGTACACCGCGTTGGCGGGATTGCGGCTCTCCGCGAAGAAGCGCGAGCGCTATCAGGCCCTTGCCGCGCGCTACGCGGTTGGCAATGTTCCCGTGCCGCCCGCGAGCGGGTTTCCCGATTATCTGCGCCGTCCCGGTGCCTATCAGGACGTGTGGCGGCAGGATCTACTCGAATGGGAGCTGGACGGGGATCCCGCGGCGGTGCTGGCCAGATTGGTCGTCGATCGGACGGATCACGTACGCTTCTCGCGCCTGGCGCTGCGAGCACTGTTGCTGGTCGGCGGCCCGGGGTTCTCCGTCGACGAGGTCCCGGTCGCCACCGAGCTGGCCATGGCCTTGGGTCGGATCCAGATCTACGAGGTCCTGCGCCCGATGGAAAAGCTCTACCAAGACAGCCGCTCGCCGGTGGTGCGGGCGGCCGTGATGACGGGGGTGGGACAGGTTTATTGTCGGCGGAGCTTCGCGCTGGTTCGCCAAGGGTTGGAAGACCCGGCGCCCGGCGTACGCGCCGAGGCCCTGTTGGCCCTGCGCGGCCTCCGATTCCGTGACGGGTTGGATTCGCTGATTCGAATCTTTCGCGACAAGCGCGAGGAGCCGGTGCGATTGGCGGCGCTGGAGACGATCGCGGATATTGGTTCCGCCGAAGCGGGCCTGTTTCTGCTGGACGCGATCCTGTACGAAACCGGAGCCGTGCAAGTCGCCGCGGAGGCGCGGTTGCGCACCTTCAATGTCGACGAGTTGGGACCCGCGCTGCGACAGATTCTCGATACCGAGGGCGGCGCGAATCCCACNNGGGCCGATGAGCCTTCACAAGGCGTGAAGGTTTGAGCCTGCGCCGCCATTGTGCTTCCGGAGGTCCAGCTATTGCCAAAGCAAATCGGTCATTTCGATTCGTGTCTTCAGGGCGCCAGTACAAGGAATGGACGCCGCGCCGGCTGGGGGGCGGCCGCGGTGGGCCTGGCGTCCTGGGTGGCCTTCGCGTGCGCTCCCAATGACGCGGTTGTGCAAGTGGGTGGGAGCGGGGGTGCGCGACCTGGGCCGGCCGAGACCAGCGGGGGATCCACCGGCGCCGGAACGGGCGGCGGGGGGACCGGGGGTGCGGGCACCGGTGGCGGCGCGCCGGGAGGCGCCTCAACCGGCGGTGCGTCCACCGGCGGTAGCGCGACGGGCGGAGCGAACAACGGCGGACGGG
>PMNO01000599.1 GCA_003161835.1 Myxococcales bacterium
CAACGCCAGGAAGCTGTTCAGCAGCCGCGCCACCGTTGCCTCTTCGAAAAGACTCGCGTTGTAGACGGCGAAGAGCGACGGGACCGAACCCGCGCCGTCATCCGCCTGCGCCTGCGCGTGCGCGTGCGCGCGCGCGCGCCCGAGCCCGACGTGCAGGTCGTACGGGGCGGGGCGATCGGGCCGAGCCGCTTGGGCCTGGTCGAGAACGGAAGACCCTCCCTCCCCGCTCAGGAACGTGAAGGCAATGTTGGGTACGGCCGCGCGAAGGCTGGGCGGCCCTGCCGCGTCCCAGGTCGCACCACCGTCGGCGATCGCGATCTGCGTGGCAACTTCGGCGACCGCCACCAGAAAAGGATCGGCTCCGGACACGGCGCATCGAACGACCGCCCCACGCCAGGGCGCCGCCGGCGTGACGCCGGGTTGCACCAAGTCGAAGGCCACCGTCTCTTGCTGCGCGTATCGATGCAGAACTGCGGCGAATGCCCCGAGCACACGGGCCCGCGCGGCGCCGTCGAAGGGGCCGCTCAGAAGCGCGGGCGCGTCGATNNACGTACCTCGTGCCGGTCGCGCGGGGCGCATCGGTCGGCAATTGCACGAACAGCTCGGACAGGTGGGGGCCACTGACTGAAACAGCCGCAGCCGAGGTGGCTCCCGATGCCGCGCTCAAATCGCCGTTTCCTCCATCCCGCTCTTGTTGGGATTCTGGCATCGTGGCGCGCACGCCGCCAGTCAGGGAGGCAACCCCGGCTCATGGCAGAGCCGGGCCCAATTGCCAAATTGCAACCAGATCGCCGGAGCTCCGAGGGAGCCCGTACGCCTCAGAACCGCTCGCGTACCCAGCCCGCGATGCGCAGAACGGCCTGGGGATGGCCGGTCACGTGCTGGAAAGACTTGTGACCGGTCAAGTGCAGGAGCGCGAAGGCGACCTCCGGGGATCCGGTGAAGAGCGCTGAATCGTCGATGGGGATGAACAAGGCATCGCGATCCGCCTGCATCAAAAGCACGGGAACGGTGATCTGGCCAATGAACGGCGCCGAGAGGTTGCCGAGCGCGCTCTGAATCTCGGCCCGCGGGACCAAGGAACGGGTGGCGTTGTCGAGATTGATGGTGGCCTGAAGCCCGAACGGCCGGGCGTAGAAGAATTGGGTACGGAAGTCCACGCCAAAGTCGAAGTAGTCTCCCTGAGCAAACCACGCTCCCACATCAACCTGGAACAGCGCCGGTTGAAGCTGTGACGTGTGAAATCCCAGAATCACGCCGTTCACGTCATGATAGGTACCCGCTTCCACGATCGCGATGTCGGCGCCCGCTGACGGGCCCACCAAGATCACCGAGGAGGGAGAGAATCCCAGCGCCCCGGCGCGCACGCCCTGAATCACCTGATGCACGTAGCTGGCGCTCGTCGCGAAGTCGAGCGAATCGCCGTTCGGATGACTGCTCTGACCGTATCCCACGCGGTCCAGGGTCAACACGGAAAGTCCCAGCGCCGCCAGCTCCGGCGCGGCGCGAAAGCCGGGAGCGAAGTCGTATACGGTGTGCGCGTCCGACGCGCCGTGGATCATCACCAACACGGGACCGGGCTCGTGCCCCGGATAGTGGAAAGCGGCCACNNAGGAGCCCAACCCGTCCCCGCCGTCAACCACACCGCCGTCACGACCCCGACGAACGATGCCCTCAAGCGCGATCGGTCAGTCCCTCGCATGACGCCCCCTTTTTGGATTTGGTTTGGTTGCCGCTTCCCTCAATCCGCGGCGCGAGCCGGGGCAGCGGCACGACCAAACAACGTCGTGAGCACCTGGTCGAGATCCCTGCGCCGAAAGGGTTTCTGCAGAATGCTGTCGCAGAAGACCGACCGGGGATCCACTTGCACCGCGTCGCTGTCCCAGCCGGTCATCAGCACCATCTTGGAGGTCACGCCCTCGCCCCTCAGGGCGCGCAGGATCTCCAGGCCATTGCGCCGGGGCAAGCCCAGATCCATCAAGACAAGATCAAAGTCGTGCCGCGCGACCTTGGAGATGGCCTCCTCGCCGTCGTGGGCGCTGCTGACCTTATGTCCGCCCTCGACCAGAAGGTCGCACACCCCGGCCACGAAATCGGGCTCGTCATCCACCACCAGGACCGACAAATGGCGCGGTGCCTTGACCTCCTCCTCCGCATCCGTGGCGGCGGCCTCCCCGGAGGCGGTGAAGGTGAGCGAAAAACAGGCGCCCCCGTCCGGCTCGTTCGAAGCCTCTACCTTGCCTCCGAAGTGCTTCATCGAGGCGTAGACCGTGGCCAGGCCCAGACCGGCATGTCCCGGTTTGGTGCTGACGAATGGTTTGAAGACCTGGCCGGTCATCTCGGGCGCCAACCCCGGTCCGTGATCCCGGACGTCCAGGCAGACGACCTCGCCCACCCTGCGCACCCGGAGCTCAATCAGGCGGCGATCCTCGCGCACACCCATCACGGCCTCGCGCGCGTTCAAGATCAGATTCATGAGCACCTGGCGCACCATGGTTTGCTCTCCGAGGACCAGCACCGGGCCCCGGATCTCCGAAACCTCCAGCTGAATGGAATCCTCCCGGCACAGGGGGCGAACCAGCGCCACGATATCTTCCATGACGGACTTCAAATCCACCGCGCCGGTCTTGGACTCCGCCCCGGTGCGGGCGATCCTCTGCAAGCGGCGGGACATCTCGCCGATGGCCTGAATCGCCCCCTCCGCGCGCTTCACCACCTGGGCCGTGTGGGGGCTCTCGGGTTTCACGGACGACAGTGACATCAACACGATCCCCGACAGATTGTTGAGGTCGTGCGCAACCGCCGCCGCCAGCTCGCCCACCGCCCGCATGCGCGATTCCTGCATCAAGAGCTCCTGGGCGCGCAGGAGCTCGCCGTTGGTCCGTTCCAGCCGCTGCACATGGAGCGCCCGTTCCATGGCGATCCCCAAATGGCTCATGAACGCCCGCAGCAATCCGTCATCGAACAGCTGATCGGGCAAGGGCTCGTGCCCCCGATACGAGCTCAAACCGAGCGCGCCCACCGGCTGTCCGCGGCTGCCCAACAAGGGGC
Organism: Myxococcales bacterium; assembly: GCA_003161835.1. Taxonomy (GTDB): domain Bacteria; phylum Myxococcota_A; class Polyangia; order Fen-1088; family Fen-1088; genus FEN-1088. The sequence goes on from PMNO01000599.1 coordinate 3,052, forward strand.
CGCAGGCAAAAGGGTGGCGGCGCAGATGCTCGAAGATCACACGCGGGAGGGCCATCTGGCCCTCCGGAATTCCCGCGGTATTTTCCTCGATGATGAGCAACGAGGCCGGATCCTTGATGTTGATCATCCGCCGCTGGCGAAACCCGTGACCGATCGGCTGGCGCATGTCCAGGCTGGAGATGCGCGGCATCTCCGCGGTGGTGTCGCGGCCATCGATGAGCTCGCGCACGGTGACAAGCTGCCCGGTTGGCTCGTCCACCACCGCAATCCAGATCGCGCCAAAACCCAGGGCGGCGATCTCCTTGGACACAACGTCGGCGATCTCGTCGAGGTTGGCCATGGACGCCAGCCGGGTCGTCATCCGCGCGAGGAGATCAAAAGATGCCTTATCGTCAGACAGCTCGTGAGTCATCGCCAATCGATGCTATGCGGTTCGCCATCGTTGTAAAGCGCGTTGGGGGGTGGGACAACGGCCTGCCGTGTCGGCAGAATCGTGCCAGGGTAACCGGCACGGGTTGCGGTATAGGAGGAGGCGGCGTGCCCGAGCTTCCCGAAGTCGAAACCATCGTGCGCGATCTGCGCGTCTCGCTCCTCGGCGCTCGCGTGACCGCGGTTTGGGGGAGCGGCCTGCCTTTGCGGCTGGGGCGTCCCGTGGATCTCGGCGCCATCCGGCGCGTCGCGGAATCCCGCCGCGTGGTCGCCGTGCGCCGTAAGGGNNGTCCTGATTCACCTCGGGATGTCCGGACGTCTGCTGGTCGAGCCCGCGGACAATCCCCGTCCGGCACACACCCATCTGGCGTGGTTGCTCGAGGACGGCAGGGAACTGCGCTTTCGCGATCCGCGCCGTTTTGGCTTCGTGGCGGCGCAGGCTCCGCTCAGCGCGCGTCGGGAGCTCCAGGAGCTCGGCCCCGATCCCTTGACCGAGCTCGACGTCGCGGGCCTGATCAGGCGACTCACCGGGGTGCGCGCGCCGATCAAGGCCTTCTTGCTCGACCAAAGGCGTGTGGGCGGCATCGGGAACATCTACGTGTGCGAGGCACTCCACCGGGCCGGCATCCACCCGTCCACCCCCGCCGGTCGCACCCCCCGACGGGCGGTGGCGCTACTCGAGGGGATTCGCAGCGCGCTGGAGCTCGGGATCCGAAATCGCGGGACAACCCTGCGTGATTACGTCGACTCCACGGGCGTGAGGGGAAATAACGCGGCGACGCTCCGGGTCTACGGGCGGCACGGGAAACCCTGTCCGGTGTGCGGAACGCCTGTCTCCCGGCGCATCGACGCTGGACGCTCGACCTTCTTCTGTGGACGCTGCCAGCGTCGATGACGCTCCGGGCAGGTCGAGGTTGGGTTTGGAAGGGACACGATAGCGCGCTTGCGGTATGCAAGGGCGGATGAAAGGCGCGGCGACGACGGAAGCGACGAAGGAGGCGAAGACCGCGGCGAGGACCGAGGCGAAGACGGGACGGAAATGGCCCCGGCGCCTGCTGAGTGCCGCACTGGTCACGCCGGCGGTCATCGCGGTGGTCGGATTCTGGGTGCTGCCCCCCATCGTGAAGCACGTGGCCGAGGGGCAACTGGGAAAATTGCTGGGCCGCCGCGTGACCGTGGGACGGGTGCGCGCCAATCCGTTCTCGCTCTCGTTGACGGTCGAGAATTTTCAGATCTTCGAGAGCGACGGCCAAACGCCATTTGTCGGATTCGGGCGCCTGTACGTCGACGCACAACTCTCTTCGGTCTACCGCCGCGCCCCGGTCGTGCGCGAGATTCGCCTGGAGTCGCCTCGCGTGCGCGTAGTTCGATTGAAGGACGCCCCCGACGCTTGGGCGGACGCGACGGCGTACAACTTCTCCGACATCATCGCTCGCCTGGAGGCGGGTGCCAAAGCCCCCAAGCCCCCGCCCCCCGCCGGGGAGGCGCCCGCCCGCTTCTCGGTCAACAACATCCGCATCAGTGACGGCGAGGTGGTCTTCGAGGACCGCCCCCTGCGCAGCACCCATCGCATATCGGCGTTCGACCTGGGAGTGCCGTTTGTTTCCACCCTGCCCACGTACCTGGATACATTCGTCGAACCGGGCCTGCGGCTCACCGTCGACGGAACGCCGTTCGCGATCCTGGGCCGAACCAAGCCCTTCAAGGATTCCCTGGAGACGACGATCGAATTGCGGGCGCACGCCTTCGATCTGACGAAGTACCTGGCCTATGTCCCGGTGCCGCTCCGGTTCGATGTGCAATCCGCGCTGCTGGACGTGAGCCTGGATGTTTCGTTCGTGCGACCCACCACCGAGGCCCCCCGGTTGACCGTCAAGGGTCGGGTCGCGCTGGATAAGCTCGCCCTGACGGAGAAGAACGGGGCACCCCTGCTCGGACTGGAGGAATTCGAAGTGCTCGTCGGCGGCGCAAATCTGACCGCGCAGTCCTTCAAGATCGATCGGGTCACGCTGGCCGGATTGGATGTTCACGCGCGCCGACAAGCCGACGGAACCTTGAACCTGGAACGTCTGGCGCCGCAGCCCGAACCGAGAGCGCAAGCGAAGAACCAAGCGATCTCCACGGCGCGGCCGC
>PMNO01000618.1 GCA_003161835.1 Myxococcales bacterium
CTGTTTGCCGGGCGCGTGGCAGCCCTGGCAGGCCGCGCTCAGAAGCTGGTGGATCGAACCCGCGAACGACGGCGGTGCATCCGCGTTCGGGGTACCCTCGTCGACCGCGCCGCCGTCCACGGAATCTGGCGCTTCGAGCGGCGCGGGGCCGCGTGACCAGTCGGCGCACCCGGCGCCCAGACAGACCGCGATCCACGCCAGGCGCCCGAGCTTAGAAGTCATAGGTCAGACTCGCGCGCAGGAAGTCGTCGGGAATTTCGTCGGCCTTCTCGAGGTTGATGAAGTAGGCGAGCGCCGCCGTCAGGCCGCCAAACCGCGCCCCGACGGCGAAATTGTGAGTGGAGCCGTCATCCGCGGTGAGCCGAGTCGTGTCGACGATCAGCCCACGGCGATTGTTGAAGGTGCGTAGTCCTTGCCGGTACTGGATGTACAACCAGTCGGTCGGGTGATACCGCGCCTGGAAGTAGCTGCCGAAATGGTAGTAGTCCTTGCCGGGTCCCGCCGTGTCCGGATCGTCGCCACCGGAGACGTCCGCGCGCATCAGGCCAGCGGCGAAACTGAAGTGCCCCAGAACGGGAACCTCGCGAACACGCGACAGCATCACGTCGGCGGCCTGCATGACGAGCCGGCGGCCGAAGCCCAACCGGTTGTAGTAGGTGGAATACCAGGCCGACAGCGGCCCCCACGCCGCGCCCAGCCGGTTGCCCCAGCCGAGGCTCACGCGGTCCTCGGGCGAAAAATCATTCTGCAGGTTGATGACTCCGTCGGGCTGTCTGAGCGCATAGCCCCGCACGACGTAGAGATCGTCGGTGATTGCCAGCTCCCGGTGGTGGGCGACCGCGCGCACCACCAGCCCCTGTTGTGCCCAGATAGCCGGCAAGATGCGCTGATCGAAACCGGCCAGCCCTCCGTAGCTCTGATGGAACAGGGGCTCGGCCCCAAACGGGACCGCGATCTTCCCCGCGGCGATCACGATCTGGATCGGCAGCAGCGTGGTCGGTCGAAATCGGTAGTGCGCCTCCCAGAACTGCAAGCTCAGTATTTCCACGGCAATGCCGATCGGATCGGCGCTGGACTCGCGCGAGAGAAACAAGAAATGGTGATAGCTCCGTAAGGCGTCGACGGCCGTGGACGCGAACGGATTGCCCGCGAATCCCCGCCGTTCGTACGCCAGATCGAACCTGCCGTTGATCGCGATTCCATAGGGAAGGGCTAGATCCGGTCTCGGGGCGGTCTCGGGAATCGCGGGAGCTGGTGGAGGAATGACGGGGACGGAAGCAGAAGTAGAATCAGAAACAGACGCGCTCGCGGCAGAGGGCTCAACGCCCGCTGGGGGCGCGTCGACCAGCAGCTCCCGGCGGTTCGCCCCGGCGCCAACCCAGTCCAAGATGAGGTGGTATTCCGGGCTGCCCGCCGCAACCACCACGCCTCCGGCGTGAAGCTCACCAGCGCTCTTGGTGAGGAGCAAGCTGCGCGCGGGCGTTTGCGGTGTCACCAGCGCCCGGACCTTCGCGTAGTCGCTGTCGACCTGCCCCGATAGGGTCAGCCTGGTGGCCGCGGCCGGTCCCACGGGGCTGTGGCACGTCGCGCAAGCGCGGACGAGCAGGGGATGAACTTGTGTGGCGAAATCGATGGGCCCGGCCGTTGGTTTGCTCGCGATCCGGGCGGCCTGAGTGCTCCCGGCGTTCGTGCCGGTGGTGTCTGGCGCCGGCCCGGGAATGGGTGGCGCCGGAATCGCCGGTGCGCTTGTCGGTGGCCTCCGCGCGGATGCACCAGCGCCGGCGCTCATCGCGGGAGCCGCAAGGGGAATCGGAACGGGAATCGGAATGGGCAGGGCCCCGGCACCGTCGAGGCGCGCCCCGCCTTGAATCCAGGCGAGGACCCGGCCGTACGGCGCACCACCGGCGGGCCACGGTGCCCCGCCAGCGTGTGGTTTCTGTCCCGAAGCCTTGATCAGCAACGTGCTCGACGCGGGCGCGCGCAGATCCAGCACCCGCACGGCGGCGTCCCGGTCCGCGACGGCCTCGCCCGACAGAACGAAGGCCGTGATCGCCGCCGGCCCGCCGGCCACATGACACACCTTGCAGGTCTGGAGCAACAGCGGGTGAATCACGCGTCGGAAGGATGGCGCCGACGGCACTGCCGGGGGCCGGGCCTCGTGGCCCGTCGGCGGCTGTTCACCTGGGCGGCCACGTTCCACCGTCTCGGTTTGCGGCGGCGCCGCCGAGGGGAGGGGCTCGTCGGCCGCCGCCGGCGGTGTGGGTGCGACCTGCGGGTTCTGCTTGCGCAGGCCCATTTCCTCCAGCAGCTTGCGACGCTTTTCTTCTTGTGGACTTCGCGCCCTTGCTCCGCTTGCCTGGGCCAGGGATGTCTGCGCCGTTGCTGGGCCAGGCGCGATCGCCACCATCATGACGGGCAACGAGAGCAACAGCAGCAGGCGGCGGCGGTTGCTCTGGAAATCACCGCGCGGGGACATGACACCCCCCGCACGTCGCGCCCGCGACGGCAAACGCGACCTGCCCGTCGTGGCAGCGACCGCAAAATTGCCCCCGCTTCATGTCGTCGTGCGTGAATGCGACGGGGGCCTGGGGAAACGTGCTCGGATGACACGCGAAGCAACCAAATGTTCCGTGCGTCCGGTGCGAGAACAACCCCGCGGGGATCGTGGGCGCGTGTCCGGGCTGGCTCCGTGGAATCCGCAGCGCCGACGGATACGCGGCGCCGATGACCGCCGCGGGGGCCGCCACCAGCAGCGCCGCGCTCGCCCAAAGAATCGCCCGCAGAGAAGTCAGGCGCCGCGGCGATGATTCACATCGGCGCACTAGAAAGCACCCTTGCTCTTCAAGAGGCGCAGCACGGTTCGCAGGAACAGCACGGTCCCCGCGAGCACCAGCGGCAGCCCCACCGCCGCCGACAGGACGAACGTCAGGGGTGTCCAATAGAACGACGAGGCGAGCTGGACCAGCAGCCCGAGACCGGTCACCGCCGTCGCTTGCCGGAACGCGACCGTGTCCGGTTGCATTAGTTTGCTTGCCACAGTTTGTGCCCTTCCCGCGCGCCCAAATCGTGGGCCACGTTGTGGCACGCGAGGCACGAAACCTTGCCGTGATAGACGGCGTCCATGATGGGCTGGTGGGCGGGCGCTTCGAGAAACCGCCGCCCATCGTCGTGACAGCCCAGGCAGTTCCCGCTCGGATAGGGCTGGTACAACGCAATCTTGTCCGGAATCTTCCCGAAATAGTGGACCCACACGTGGTGCAGCCCGTTCATCTTCGCCTTGACGTCGCCAAACATCGCGTAGTCGGCGTGGCACGAATAGCAGGTGGCATCGCGGCTGATGAGCCGGTTCTGATAGTGGACGGCCGAGAGCGCGGCACGGTTGTCGGCGAAGAGGCTGGTTCCGTACTGCTGCATTTCGTGACAGGACAGGCAGAAGGCGGTCTGGGTCGACTGCCGCAAGCCAAAGGAGACGCTGCCCGCCGAGAGCAGGAGCGGCAACGCGACCACGCCGACCAGCAGCGCCACCCGGCCCCACCGACTGTCCGCGACGGTGCCGGCGCCGACGTACAGCAGCAGCACGACGGCCAAGCCAACAATCAGAGCGACGATGATATAAGTGGGAAGCACGCCAGGATCTCTTGAATCTTCAGCCCGATCTCTTGCCGCCGCACCCTCTGCAACATCGGTGCTTGGGTGTTCTCGGGGCCAGGCTCGCTTGGCTGCCATCGATTTTCCGGCCCGATCGGCGGCCGATCAGCGTGGGGCACGCAAGCGTTTCACCACGGATTGTCAGCGGCGCAGGGAATGCGCGCTATGTGCTTCTGCTCGGGAGGCCCGTCTTGCCCCGGGACTGGTCCACCTCTTGCTCGGAGCGGGCGCTTATTGATGAAGCGCTGGGTTGTCATTTCGTCCACGGTCGTCGCGATCGCAATCGCCGTGGCATTGCTGTTGCGGCCCTCGCGCTCCATCGATCCCGAATTGCCTTTGCCCGCGCACATTCCGCCGGACGTGCGCGTGGCGCTCAAGGGCACCATGCAGCGCCACGGAGCCGACATGCGCGAGCTGATCATGCGCCTCGTGGTCCTGGACAACGACGGCGCCGCGCGCATCGCGGGCAGCGTCTACGATGAGTCCACGGTGGACCAGACGCCCGAGGACGCGCATTTGCAGAGGTTCTTGCCGCCCCGCTTCTTTGCGTTGAAAGGCCAACTGAAGGCCGAAGCCCGTCAGATCGTCG
>PMNO01000376.1:0-595 GCA_003161835.1 Myxococcales bacterium
ACATTTATGTGGGGTTTATCGGCGTGTGACGCACAGAGATAGTGGCCCTTATGGTCACTGCACTCTCGACGTCGACGGTCTGACGTTGGTGCCGCAGATCCGCAGCCACACCGCGGCACCCGTCACCGTCGTTTCGGCCCGCGAGCAAGAGAGCGACAAGGTAAGGGCACTGGACGCCGGGGCAAGCGACTACCTGACGAAAACCTTCTCGGTGCCGGAGTTGCTCGCCGGCGTCCGGGTGGCCCTGCGCAGTCGCGCCCGTAAGGCATTCGACCGAGGAGCCGACGACCACGTGATCAAGCCGTTTTCCGTGCCGGAGCTCCTTGCGCCTATGCGGGCCGCGCTTCGGACCCATGCACGGGTGGCCAGCGGCGCCGAGACCGCGGTGACGTTCGGTCCGTANNGCGAGGCAAGCCAGGTTCACCTTTCTCAGACGGAGCTCAAGCTCCTGGCGACGCTGGCGCGACACGCCGATCGGCTGGTTACGGCGAACGCCCTTCTCAAGGAGACGTGGGGCACGGCCTATCAGCGCAGACAGGGCTACGTTCGCGTCTACATGCACGCGCTCCGCCGAAGCTGGAGTCCGATCCGGTGC
>PMNO01000376.1:616-3805 GCA_003161835.1 Myxococcales bacterium
CTACCGGCTGAAGACCTCGGGTGGTTGAGGACCGTCCGCGTGCAGCCCGGTGCCACCCGCTGCCGTCCGCACCGGACTTGACGACCAACGTCGCAGGTTGGAACACAGCCAGCGACGAGGGACAACGAAGAAAGAGAAGGGATCCCGATGTCTGCCAGAAACGGAATGTCCAGAGTAGGAGCCATCATGACCATCACGGGCGTGGCGCTCGACCGGTCCACCGGTGCGGATGCGCAAGGTAGCGCCCGCGCCAATTCGCGGGCACGGGCCGCGGAGGCGCAACAGCACGCGGACGTTGCTCGACAACGCGCCACCGAGCTCGNNCTACGGCGTAGACGCGGGAAGCCGAGCGCCGTTCAGCGGAACGTTGCCGTTCCGAAACACGCGGAGCGCCCTGGTGGCCGCGTGCGAGACCCCGCTCATCGCGGGCCGCTTCCGCTTGGTCCTGGACTATCTCGGCGGCACGAGCGAGATCAGCGACAACCTACCTGGGAGCGGTCCTCAACATCACGAGCACGACTGCGCTGGCGGCAGGCGCCTTCATTGCCAACGACCGGACCAACGCGCCTGGTGGCGGTCCTGAATCGCCCCAATCCCCCGCTCCTGCGGGCGGGGGCCTTTGGGGGGCGACGGCAACATGACAGACTTGTCTCGGTGGTCGGCGAATTCCGTGGGATCGCAGCGATGCGCCCGGCGATCCCTGGGGCCTTCGCGTGGCATGGCCATTGCTACGAGACCTCCCAGAAGTGGGGCTGCTCATGGATAAGAAGACCTCGCGCCGAATCGCATCGCTCCTGTCTATCTTGGCCAATATCGTCCTGGCCTCGTGCAATGCGGCCTCTGGGAACGCGCCGGGAACGATGGGCAGCGGTGGTCGGGGGGGCGGGACGGGCTCGGGTGGCGCCAACAACGGAGGGCTTCTGCGGGTACCGCTGGCGGCAACCCGAGTGCCTCTGCGCCACCGCCTACATATGTGACCTGACCTGCGGCAGGTTCCGGCACTTGCGCGTCGAGCTCCACGCAGCGAAGACGACCTCGCCCGCGACGCCATCGCCACGCGCGTCAGCTCGGTGTAGCGTGTTCGGCCCGAACCCCGTGCCAAGCGAGAAACCCATGAGCCTTGCCTTGCCGCCGCCAGTTGGACGCGTGTGCAGGATCACCCGAGCCATTCTGGAGAACACGGTCACGGCGGCGCGCCTAAGCCCCCGGAGGCGCATCATTCAGCCGTTTCACCGGACTGAACAGGCCGGCCTTCATCGCATGCTCAACGCCGTGCAGCCAGGCAGCTACATTGCACCGCACCGTCACCTCGACCCACCGAAGGACGAGTCGTGGATCGTGCTGCAGGGAGCGCTCGCCTTTTTTGCGTTCGACGAGCATGGAGCCATCGTCGACTCCCTGGAGGTAAGGGCAGGCAGCGACGTGTTCGGCGTCGATCTCGAGCCAGGCGTGTATCACTCGTTCTTCGCGCTCGAGCCGGACACGGTGGTGTACGAAGTGAAGACCGGACCGTACACGCCGAGCAGCGACAAGTCTTTCGCGCCCTGGGCCCCGCGCGAAGGCGATCCTGGCGTCGCGGCGTACCTGGCCCGCTTGCAGGCGGAATTCAGGCAGCGCGCGAGCACGAAATCCGCATAGTCCGGGGAGCTGGGACATCGACAACATGCCCATCACTTGGAGTTCCGTGAGTCCCACGGCCGGTGTCGACGTCCGCGCTCACCGTCAACCGGTCCAGGAAGCGCTGCCTCTATCGTTCAAGCCGCCGCCAGCGTGATCAGTCCCAACCGCGCCATGCGCGCGAAGTCGGTCTCGAGCGACCACAGTGCGCATCCGCTCTCGGCCGCCAGGGCGGCAATCAGCAGAGCGCCGACGCCAAAACGGTGGCCGCTTTGTCCGGCCGGTCGTTACCATCCCCGGGCCCGCTTGCCGAGCAAACTGGGGCCGCCTGCACGCCGAAAAAGCAATTTCAGTCAGGACACGTTGCACGGGGAAGGGCAGAGTCGCTCCTCCAGAGTCCTGAATGACGAACGACACCAACCGACACGCCTACGACCGCCGCCTGGCGCTCGTGATCGACTACATCTGCTCGCATCTGCACGAGGAGCTGTCCCTGGATCACTTGAGCGCGGTCGCCGGCTTCTCGAAATTTCATTTTCATCGTCAGTTCACCGCGTACGCGGGAATCACGGTGGCCCAGTTCGTCAAGCTCACCCGTCTGAAGAGAGCGGCCTATCAGCTCGCCTTCGAACCCACCCGTTTGGTCATTGACATCGCTCTCGACGCGGGCTTCGGCTCGCCTGAGGCGTTTTCCCGTTCGTTCAAGGAAGCACAGGGCCAGACACCGTCGGAATTCCGGCGTTCACCCGAATGGGGCCACTGGGCAAAGGACCAGGGCCTCCCCACATCAACCAGGAGCAACAGCATGAATTCGGAGATTGTTCACTTCGAAGAAACCCGGGTCGCCGTCCTCGAGCACCGGGGTTCGCCCGAGACCCTGATGTCGTCGGTGGCACGCTTCATCGAGTGGCGCAGGTCGTGTCAGGATTCGCCTGGCGCCACCAGCAGAACGTTCGGGATCGTCTACGACGATCCAAAAGCCGCCAAGCCCGAAGATTTCCGGTTCGATATCTGCGGAGAGTTGCGTCGATCGCTGAACGCCAACGGCGCGGGAATCGTGGAGAAGGTCATCCCGGGCGGCCGGTGTGCGGTGGCGCGCCACCTGGGCTCGACGGACGCCATTGGCGAAACCGTTCACGCGATGTACGCCAAGTGGCTGCCCCAGAGCGGCGAACAACTTCGGGACTTCCCCTGCTTCTTCCACTACATCAAACGCATGCCCGCGGTGCAGGAGCACGAGCAGGTGACCGACGTGTACCTGCCGCTTCGTTGATGTGATGACGGCGGTCGATCGTCTCGGCCGTCTGCCCGGTGGATCGGCAACGACGCCCTGAAAGCACTTCGCCAGCACGGGCTTTGATCGAGGCAAGTGAGCTTGGCGGGCTCTCGAGGCGCCTGGATAGGAAGGGGAGACTTCAGCATGCTGTGCTCATGATAGTCTGAGCATATGAGTCACCGTCTTCAGATCTTGGTGCCAGAGGGACTCGATGCGCGCCTCGTGAAGGCGGCGCAGCGAAGCCGCGTGTCGAAGGGTGAATGGGTCCGACGCGTCCTGGAGACCGCGCTCAACGG
>PMNO01000149.1:0-245 GCA_003161835.1 Myxococcales bacterium
GGCGCCTGGGGATTGAATCGAATGACCGCGACCGGGGGCAGGTCCTCGGCCCGCGCCGCCACCGACAAACTGAGCGTCGTTCGGGCCGAAAGGCGCAGGCCGCCCACCTCGACCGCCTGCAGAGTTACCACGTACGGACCGACCAGACCGGACGAAAACGACGCGCGCGCCGCCCCCCCATCCGGCGCGAGCACCACGGGCATACCGGTCGGACCCTGGACGCTCCAGGAGAACGCGAGGGATCT
>PMNO01000149.1:316-6362 GCA_003161835.1 Myxococcales bacterium
TCGAACCCAGTCGCATCAATTTCCACGGATGCGGCGTCATTCCTTTACAAGTGTAGATCCGCCGTTTCGGATTTGAGGTACAAATCTCCCCGGAGAAACCCGGTCCCGACCCGCGACGGGTTGCGGAACTCTAAATGGAGGAATCGTGATCCATCGCTCAGTGCTCTGTTCTGAACATCCCGGCGCGGTCTCGCGGCTTCCTCGATTTCGTGCTCTTGCATGGTTGTGTTTCACGCTGGTCTGTCTGGTGGCCGCGCGGGCGCACGGAGCAGCCAGCGGGCATGTCGCGATCAGCATCGAGGGGCCGAGCGGCGACCGCCTGCGTACGGAGCTGGTTTCTGCTTTGCCAGCAGGGATCGAAGTGACCGATGAGTCGAAACTGGCGTCGGCGCTCTCCCGCGAGCGCGTCACCAGCGTCTCGGCCGCGCTCCACGCTCCGCGCAAGCGCAAGACGCTGATCGCAAAAATGCACAGAGCCGCACGGGCGATCGGCGCGGACGCCGTGATCCTGGGAGCGGTGCCGCCAGGCAAGGGGCGGGGTGGTATCGAGCTCCAGTTGATCGTCGTGCCCATCTCGCGCAAGGGAGCGGTGGTCGACGAAACCGTCCGGTTCGCAAAGGGCGCCAGCCGTGCCGATCGGTGGAGGAGACTCCTCGGACGTGCACTGATTGATCTCCGCGCGGGGGCCGCACCCGTTGCTGTCGAGGACACGAAGGACGAAGAGGATTCCGCGGGCGCGGACCAAGGCGCGGCGGACCAAGCTGGCGGCGCACCGGAAGCGACCTCCGATTCAAATAAAGCCAAGAAGGGCAAGGCACAGCAGGATGGCGAGGAAGGGAGCGGCGCTCAGGATTCAAAGGAGTCGGCGGAATCGGAACAGGCGGAAGCCGGGGGAACGACCCGGGACCACGCATCCCCGATGGACGCCTTCCTCGTCGCCTTCGGCGGTCTCGATCTTGGCGGCCGCCAGTTCCACTACAATCAACGCGTCACCAACGANNCGGCTGGATGGGCGATCTCGGCGTCACGGCGGGGGGCCGCTACAACCTGGCCAAGGCCCAGCTTGGCACCACCACCCTCAACACCCAATGGTACGCGTGGGATGTCAACCTCCGAGGGCGGATGCCCTTGGGAAATCGTGGCCCAGAGACCCCAAACGTGGGCCTCCAGTTGGGTCTCGGTGAGCAGGTGTTCGCCTTCAAGGGTGGCGCCGCCGATGTCGACAAACTACCGGGCGTCGACTACCGATACCTGCGGATTGGCGCGGACGGGCGCATTCCCTTGGGCAAGCTGGACATTCTTTTGGCGGCGGCGTTTCGGCACCTCCTCAACGACGGCGGCACAGTGGGCAAGCATTTTCCGCGCGCGACGCTGGCCGGATTGGATGCGACCCTGGGCGGGGCGGTGCGCATCATGAACGGGGTCGAAGCCCGGGTGGCGCTGAACTACGTTCGCTTTTGGGCGACCTTGAATCCCCGCCCGGCGGATACCTACATTGCCGGGGGCGCGCTCGAACAAATGGTCCACCTGGACCTGGGAGTCGCCGCCTTTTTTTGATCGCCGGCTTGCGCGCGAAAACGCGGAGCCAGTGGCTACCGGCTCAGCGTTCCGTTCAAATGAGGATATCGACTCAATGAGGATATCGACGCCGTCCTCGCCCACGCGCGGCGCCGCTCGTCCGGGCCCCGAACCTCGCCAGGTCCGATCCGGAACGTGACGAGCGGGCCCTTCGCCGGTGCCGCACTAGGCGGCGCCGGTTTGCTTCCGCACTTCCTCCACGAAATCGTCCGCGCGTTTTTCGAGCCCCTCGCCCACTTCGTAACGGACGAACCGGCGGACTCTGACGTTCTCGCCTGTCTTGGCGATGAGGTCCGTCAAGAGCGCCCGGATATCCTTCTTGCCTTCCGGATCCTTGACCCACACCTGGTCCAGCAAGCAGATCTCCTTGGCCCATTTCGCGATCTGGCCTTCGACGATCTTCGGAATGACGGCCTCGGGCTTGCCCGACTGTTTCGCGAGCTCCAGTCGAATGGACTTCTCCTTTTCCACCAACGCCGCCGGGATGTCGTCTTGCGAGACGTACTGCGGGTTCATGGCCGCGACCTGCATCGTCAACTCCTTGGCGAACCCGACGAAGTCCGGATTCCGCGCCACGAAGTCCGTTTCGCAGTTCACCTCGACCATGACTCCGATGCGACTGCCGTGCAGGTAGCTGACGATCGTGCCTTCCGATGCGATCCGAGTCGCCTTCTTGGCGGCTGAAGCGATGCCCTTCTTGCGGAGATACTCGATCGCCTTTTCCAGGTCGGCGTCGGTCTCGGTCAACGCTTTCTTGCAATCCGCCATACCTGCGCCCGTCCGCTCGCGCAGGTCCTTGATCATCTGTGTTGTAACGTCAGCCATGGCCTAGGTCGCCTCATCCCCGGGGCTGGCCGCCGCCTCGGGCGCAGGCAGATCGCCCCGCCGCCTGGAAACCACTTCGACCCGCGGCCCCTCGCCGCCCGATGACACGCGGATCGTCTGACTCTCGCCGGAGTTTTCGACGTCGCGGCTGCGCGCCTGGGTCGCTCGCTCGCGTCCCAGTCTCTGTCCGAGGATACAGGCCTCCGCGACCTTTGATGCGAACAGCTTGATGGAACGGATCGCATCGTCGTTGCCGGGAATGGGATAGTCGATGAGGTCCGGATTGCAGTTCGTGTCGACCACTGCAACGATCGGGATCTCCAGGCGCCGTGACTCGGTGACGGCGATGTGTTCCTTGACGACGTCGATGATGAACACCGCGCCCGGCAACTCGCTCATCTCCTTGATCCCGCCCAGCGCCTTTTCCAGCTTCTCGCGCTCGCGGGTGATGCCCAAGACTTCCTTCTTCGTCATGCGGTCGAAGGTGCCGTCGGCCGCCATCTTCTCGATGTTGTGCAGCCGATCGATGGATCCCTTCACGGTGTGGAAATTGGTCAGCGTTCCACCGAGCCAGCGGTTGGTGACGCAAAACTGACTCGCGCGCGCCGCCTCGTCGCGGATGACCTCTTGGGCCTGCTTCTTGGTCCCAACGAACAGGACCGGGCGTCCCGCGCCGACTGTCTGCACCAGGAAGTTGTACGCGCGCGTAAACGCGCGAACGGTTTGCTGCAGATCGATGATGTGGATGCCGTTGCGCGCGCCGAAGATGAACGACTTCATCTTGGGATTCCAGCGTCGGGTTTGATGCCCGAAGTGGACGCCCGCCTCCATCATCTCGCGGATGGTGATCGGGGTGTCGAGCGATGGCACCGCCTCCGCCGTGGGCGGCATCAACGGTAACGCTTCTGATGTCTGATTCTCGGACGATGTTTCCATGGGTCTGACCTCGCGTTTTTCCGCCGCTCACGTCATCGGGGGTCGAAACCCGCACCGCGACCATCGCAAGTTCGGGCACGCACGACCCCCTCGGTGGGCGTGTGGTGTTTGAAAGGGTGGGATTCTTACCACCGCTTCTGACACCTCGCCACGCAAATTCGCGGGGTTAGCCGCCCAACTAGGCCGGCGACCTTGGGCACCAAGGTTGCACGGGGGCGAAAGACAGATCTTTGCGGTCTGATTTCGCCGCGCTGCTATAGAAGGAGCTCCATGTCACCCACTGCTGGAAAAAACGTCGATATCCGCCCCGCCACGGGCAAACTGGGAATCCTCCTGCCTGGAATGGGTGCCGTCGCCACTACGTTCATCGCGGGGGTGGAGGCCATCCGTCGCGGCATGTCCAAGCCCATCGGATCCCTGACGCAGAAGGGCACCATCCGCCTGGGCAAGAGAACCGACGCGCGGACGCCGCTGATCAAGGACTTCGTGCCCTTGGCCCGTCTGGAGGACATCGTGTTCGGGGGCTGGGATCTGTTTCCTGACGATGCCTACGAGGCCGCCAAGGAAGCCGGCGTTCTGTCCAAGGAGCACCTCGACGAGCTGAAGGATTTTCTATCAACCGTTCGGCCGATGACTTCGGTGTTCGATCAGGGCTATGTGAAAAAGCTGACCGCGACCCACGCGAAAAAGGGCAGGTCGAAGCGGGATCTGGCCGACCAGGTCATCGACGACATCAAGACCTTCAAGAAGGAAAAGGGCTGCGATCGGCTGGTGATGGTCTGGTGCGGTTCGACCGAGGTCTATCGCAGCCCGGGCCCGGTGCATGCGTCCCTGGCCGCCTTTGAACGGGGGTTGGAGGAGAGCGATCCGGAGATCGCCCCGTCTCAGATCTACGCCTATGCGGCCTTAAAATGTGGCGTACCTTACGCTAACGGTGCGCCAAATTTGACACTGGATACCCCCGCCTTGTTGGAGCTCGCCCGGAAGAACGGCGTCCCGGTGACGGGCAAGGATTTCAAGACCGGGCAAACCTTGATGAAGACCATCCTGGCGCCCGGCTTCAAGGCCCGACTGCTGGGCGTCGCCGGCTGGTACTCGACCAACATCCTCGGGAATCGGGACGGCGAAGTTCTCGACGATCCGGAATCGTTCAAGAGCAAGGAAGTCTCAAAGCTTGGGGTGCTCGAGCACATCCTTCAGCCTCACCTGTATCCCGAGCTGTACGGCAACATGCATCACGTCGTCCGGATCAACTACTACCCGCCGCGCGGNNTTTCTGTGCCGCGATTCCATCCTGGCCGCGCCGATCGTCCTGGATCTGGCCTTATTCATGGATCTTGCCCAGCGTTGTGGGATGAGCGGCATTCAGGAGTGGCTGTCGTTCTATTGGAAGAGCCCCATGACCGCAGAGGGCCTCTATCCGGAACACGATCTCTTCATCCAGCTCATGAAATTGAAAAATACGCTGCGCTACATCCGCGGCGAGGACCTGATCACGCACCTGGGCGCCGAATACTACGATTGAGGGGTGGCGGGGGGATGATCCCGGCCCTTCCCAAGACAGCGATAGGTGGGGTCCCGGCTGCGGCAAGGCCCTCGTCGAGGGCCCCTCGGGGGGTATCGCGCAAGGCAAGAAACGTGCAATGCTCGTTTCCTGGGCGGTGGGTGTCATTCCCATTGTAGGTGTGTGGACATTGCACACTTACCAGGCGCGCCGACTGCGCGGGTAGCGGACCCGACCCCGCTCCCTGCTTGCTAGACCCCCTCGGTCGGAATTTGGTGGGCAAAATGCAGGAAATCTGTCGCAAAGGTCTTGTTCTTGTGACTCTTTGTTCCGCCATCTGGGCGAGCTGCGCGAAGATCGCCAGTCAGGCGCCCGGTGGTCTCGGCAGGGGCCCCGACGCTGCCGTCAGCGTGGACCTTTCGCGCCCGATCGGCGACGGGACGGTGATTTCCGGTAACATCCTCAAGACCTGCGGAAACGGCCGGATCGATCCGACCGANNATGCGGTGATGGCAAGCTGTCCTCCAGCGAAGGCTGCGACGACGGGAACACCAATGGCGGCGATGGCTGTGCGGCTGATTGCCGGGCCGCGGAGCCCGGCTGGCAGTGCCGGGTTCCGGGCAAGCATTGTGTTCCGTTGTGCGGCGACGGGAAGATCATCGGCTCGGAAAAGTGCGACGACGGAAACGCGGACAGCGGCGACGGTTGCTCGGCGACCTGTCTGCTGGAGCCGGGGGCAAGCTGTCCCGGGCCGGGGCAGAAATGTTCGCACGCGGTCTGCGGCGACGGAATGGTCCAGGAGGGGGAATCCTGCGATGCGGGCACCGCGCTCAACGGCTTGTTCTTCGGCAACGGCACCGGTTGTTCAAAGACCTGCACCAAGGAGCCAAAGTGTCGCGATGGGGCGACGACGCGCGCGTGTGATGTCAGCTGTGGCAATGGAAACATCGAAGCGGGCGAGGAATGCGACGACGGCAACATGGCCAATGGCGACGGCTGTTCGTCCGCGTGCAAGCCCGAGCCGGGATTCACGTGCGTCGCCGANNAACGGCCGGATCGATCCGACCGAAGCCTGCGACGACAGCAACATGGCGGGCGGGGATGGTTGCTCGCAACTGTGCCAGATCGAGGCGGACTGGACCTGCCCGATGATAGGGCAACCCTGTGTGAACATGGCCAGATGCGGTGATGGCAAGCTGTCCT
>PMNO01000149.1:6459-7313 GCA_003161835.1 Myxococcales bacterium
AACGGCTTGTTCTTCGGCAACGGTACCGGTTGTTCAAAGACCTGCACCAAAGAGCCAAAGTGCCGCGATGGGGCGACGACGCGTGCGTGTGATGTCAGCTGCGGCAATGGAAACATCGAAGCGGGCGAAGAATGCGACGACGGCAACATGGCCAATGGCGACGGCTGTTCATCCGCGTGCAAGCCCGANNGAGAAGGAAACCGGAGGTCACCCGGATTTCTTCTACCTGGGGTCGCCTATCACGCCACCGGTCAGCATCGCGGGCGTGGCCTTGCAGCCGAACCCGATGTCGTTCAGCAAGCGCTATTGTGTTTCCAACTCCAGCGGACCAGTAAGGCAAAATGATTCGACACCGCGTTGCTGGGACCTCGCCCAACCCACGCTGGACGCGACCGGCAAACCAACGTTCAACGCCGCTCGGACGAACGGAAACCTGTGCGACTGCCAGTTCACCGACTGGAGTCACGACACGAACGGGGGCCGCGTCCCGGGGTACACGATGCCCATCAGCCCGACCAACGGCCTCGTCTATAACCCCGGTCCGGTTGGCCATCCCGTGTACAAGGGTCCCGCCCCCATCGTGAAGGACGCCGCCAGCTTTGCTCAGTGGTTTGTCGACAGCGCCTTTACGAACAACACCCATGCGGTAGTCACCCTGCAGTTGGCGCCGTTCGGCAACGGGCAGTATCGGTTCTCCAGCGATCCGAATTCCATCTCGGGTGGTTTCTTTCCGGCGGACCCTCCGGGCACCGTTCCACCGCCCGGCACGATCAGGATGGTGCCCGGCACGAACGAGCCGCTGTTGTGCAACCTGTGGCCGTATTGGTATTCGTCCGCGGCGTTTGGCGCGGGTG
>PMNO01000671.1 GCA_003161835.1 Myxococcales bacterium
CTGGCGGAGCCGCCGCCGCTCGACAGGGTGGGAACGCTGACGTTGACATTTCCAAGCGCAACCTGGTTCACGACCGAGGCGAGAAGGAAGATGATGATATTGGTGACGATGTCCATGTACGGCACGAGATTGATCTCGCCCGTCTCCTCCTCGATCTCCTCGTTGTGTTCCTTCATCCGACGCATTGCCGCGCGGACTTGGCCTCTGGTCATCGCCGTGCCTCTCGCATCTTCCCGTTGAGGAACCGATTGTCGCCCATGCGGTCCGGCCCTAGCTCTTGGCCGACCCTTGGGCCGATTCGGCCAGCAAGTTTTCCAGCTTCAATGCGAAGGCTTCCAGGTCGCCGACCTGCTTCTTTGAAGCCGACGAGAGGATCGCGTGCGCGATGATGCAAGTCACCGCGATGCCGAGACCCATGGCGGTGTTGTTCAACGCCTCCGAAATACCTTTGGCCAGCAGGGCCGAGCGTTCCTCGGGTTTGGCCGCCGACACGGCCCCGAAGGCGCGAATCAAACCGACGACGGTTCCGAGGAGTCCGACCAAAGTGGCGATGTTCGCGATCGACCACAGAATCTGAACGCGCTTCTTCAGTAGCGGGGTCACGTCGACGAGGGTTTCCTCGATGGCCTGGGCGACAGCTATCTCGCCCCGGTGCATGCGCTGCAGCCCGGAGCGGGCGACTTGGGCCACCGGGGCCTCGGTGGCCGAACACAGCTTCACGGCGCGATCGATGTTGTTGGCGAGGACGAGCTTTCGGATCTGCTCGAGGAAGGCTCTGGCGTTCACCGAACCCTTGCCGAGAAAGAAGATGGCGCGGTCCGTGATCATCGCCAAGGCGATGATGGACACCACCAAGTTGACGTACATCAGAGTGCCGCCTTGCTCTAGGAACTGGGCAAGTCCTTGCATCTAGTCCTCCGCGTGCGCCGTGCGCCGCATGCTAACTGTGGAAATGGAAAGGTTGAGTGTGAATAGGGGAGAGTGAACGTGAACGGCCGCTTTTCAGTGCGAACAGTACTGCCGGAACGCTTGCAGGCCACTGGGTCTGGCCTCGGGCCTCGTATATTATAGACGTGTCATGGGGTGTCAAGAACGTGCGCGGTCACTTCGCAGGCGTTGGCGACGGGCTTTGGGACGCTGGCACCGGCTCGGTGTGTATGGCGACGTCGGATAGCTCGGGATAAGCGACCCGCAGGGTCGATTCGATTCGCTTCGCCAGTTGATGGGCGTCCAGAACACTCATCGCCGGATCGACCGCCACGTATAGATCCAGGTGAACGGCGTTGCGCAGGCCGCGCGTCCTGACCCGCCTGACGTCGTATCCACACGCCGGGTCGGACGCGACGACCGCGACTCGTTCGGGATCGAGGACGGCGGCGTCGATCAAGGTGGGAACGTTGTCCCTGAAAACCATCCACGCGGCGCGGCCGACCATCGCCACCACGAAGATCGCGCCGATGGGATCGGCCAGGGAGAACCCCACGCGCACCCCGACAAACGAGAGGACCACGGCGATCGACGCGTAGAGATCCGAACGGGTGTGCTGCGCGTCCGCGCACAGGAGCGAGCTGCCGAGCGCGTGGCCCCGCCGATCCTCGTATTGAGTGATGAAGAAATTGACGACGATGGTCGCGGCGACGATGCCGAATCCCCACCACCCGATCCGGGGGGGCGGCCGCCCGCCGGCCAGGGATCGAATCGCCGCCACCGACATTTCGAACAAGCCGATCAGGATGAGGACGCCAATGCCCAAGGCCGCCAGGATCTCGATCTTGCGACGGCCGTAAGGGTGGCGATCGTCGGCGGGGATATGCGACCAGTGCAGGCTCAGGAGCGCCAGAACGTTGGATGCCCCGTCGAGCCCTGCGTGGATCGCGTCAGTTCCCAGCGCCAACGATCCGGAGAAATAACCGTAGCCGGCCTTGGCGCCCGTCACGGCGAGATTCAGGATCAAAGTGATGATGAACACCCGACGCACGGCGCGCGCGGCGGCGGCTCCCTCGAGCGGGGCGTGCAAGTGTTGGGAGGCGCTCATCGGCAGTCGCGCGGCCATGGTACCGCGTTTACCGCCGGGCGGCGCCCTCGGCCGGGCGCCACGACGATCTCGGCTCGTCAGTTCGCCGGAGTCACGTTCTCGAGCACGAACACGTAGTCCTGGTAGTCTCCGTTCCCGGCTTCCTCCACGGCGAGCAGATAGCTGTTCGGGATAGCGGTACCGGTGGCGTCTTTCAGGGGGTAGACCTTGGTTCGGTGGACGTTGGCGGGAGAGTTGGGCGCGTCCTCAGAATAGTCGTAGTCCCCGTTGGTCGGGGTGCCGCCGGTGTCGTACTTCCCGCTCATCTGATCGCTGTACACCCAGATTCCGAAGGTCGCATTTCCCGGATCGAAGGTGGTCGCGCCCATCAGGGGCGGTAGCATCATGCGGGCCTTGTCCGAAGTCTGACCGTCCGACATTGAGGCCATGGTGGACACCATGTTGCGCATGTTCGGGCTGCCCATGGGATACCACCCATAGGGCATCGGCCCCTTGGGAGAAAAGCGCGCGAGGGAGCGCAAATTCGGCATCCCCGCTGGACCCTTCTTGAAGAGGGGGGCGGCGATCTCATCGGTGCCAGCCTCGACCTTGGGGAGCGTGGAGGGGGAACTGCCCGTGTTGGGGTTGGCGTTGTCCATCGCCTTTCCGACGTTGAGCTTGAATCCGAGCATCGTCAGGATCTGGCCCAGCGTGATTTCGTGAGTGACCGAAGTCAACAGGACGCCGAAAATGTTCGCCGACGCCGAAACCGCGCCGGCCGTCGCGGTGAGGGTCGCGGACAAGACAGTGCCGCCGTCGTTTTGGGCCGGAGCCGCACCAATGGCGCTCCCCGAAGTCATCACCTGAACCGTCACGGGCAGATCGGCGCCAGCGGCCAACATGGCGGGCAGGGCGGGCATCCCCATGACTTGAAACGCCGCCTTGCCCGTGCCCGTGAGGGTCAGCGCCGTGATCATGACCGGCGACGCGCCGCCGTTGTGGACCTTCAGGGTGTCGGTCACCGCCGGGGTGGCGACGTCACGCACCCCGGTCATGATCGCTGCGTAGGGCCAGGTGGTTACAATCGTTAAAGCCCCAGACGGTCCACCGCCTCCCGTTCCGGTCGTGCCACCACCGGCGCCTCCGGCGTGGCCGCCCGCGACGGAGCCCCCTGTTCCGGCACCGTTGCCGCCGGTCGCCGGTCCGCCGCCCCCCGTTCCTGGGCCGCCGCCGGTTGATCCCGTGATGCCGCCCGTTTGCCCGCTGGTTCCCCCGCTACCAACGATGCCGCCTCCGGAGCCGGTCAGCCCTCCCGAGCCCGTGAGGCCGGAGCCGCCCGAGCCCGTGGCGCCGCCCGTCGTCGTTCCGCTGCCGCCACCCGTTCCGTCACCGGCGGAGGAAGAGGAACACGCTTGCAGGAGAGCGACCAACGTTGCGGCGCCAGCGGTACGAAATAGGGACCAACGAGGGGACATGGGGACCTCCATCGAATCTAACGGATAACGCGCGAGGGGGGGGTGGACGGGGCAAGCCCAGTATACTCAGGCTGGTCGTTTGGACCCTTTCAGGGGCGACGCGGTTGTCGGGCAGGTCGCGCGTGCCGCACCCCGCCGCCGCTGACGGCAAACGCAAGCGGCCGAGGCGTCTTGGACGCCCCGGCCTCGAGTCGCGCTGACCCGGGAGGAGCTATCGGGACGCCGTATGCGCCAGCGCTTTTTTGTCTTGCGCCTTGGCCTTCGCGGCCGCGGCGGTCGCGCCCTTGACCAGATGCTCCACGTCCTTGCGGAACTGCGGCTCGTCGACCTGCATGCCGTTGAGCAAGGTGCTCAGGTCGCGGGTCAGGGACGCCATGGCGATGGCTTCGCCAATCTCGGCTTCGGTCGCGCCATTGAGCTTCGCGAATTCAGTGTGGGCGATGACGCAGAAGCGGCAGGGCACCTGCGATGCGACGGCCAGTCCCATCAACTCCTTGTTCTTTCCCGACGTCGCTGTGGAGGGGCTCAACTGCACGTCGCGCATCTGGCGCCAAGCGCCCGCCCGGGCGACGTCCGGAAACTTCCTGAGGAACTCGGGCGCGAAACCAAGCGATTGTGTGATCTCTGCCAGCGCCGTCTGCCCATCGATCACCGCGATCGGTTTCGTCGCGGCGGCCTTCCCGGCGGACGCCTGCTTGACGTTGGCGACGACCTTGGCGATCTCGCCGCGGAACTTGTTCTCGTCGGTCTGAATGCCGTTCAGGAACGTGCTCCAATGGCGGGTGATGGCGGCCATCGCGACCGCTTCGCCAATCTCGGCTTCGGTCGCGCCGTTGAGCTTTGCGAATTCGGTGTGGGCGGTGATGCAATAGCGGCAAGGGATCTGCGCCGCCACCGCGAGGCCGATCAGCTCCTTTTCTCGCCCAGGCAGGGCCGTATTCGGGTTCAGTTGCAGTGATTTCATCTCGTCCCAGGCTCCGGGCAGGATTCCGTCCGGAAACTTCAGAAAGAATTGCGGGATGAATCCCAATGTCTTGGCGATGTCGGTCCGCGCGGCTTCCGCCGCCGGACTGGGTTTGACGGTCGATTCCGCGCGGGCCCCGCCCGCGTTCCCAAGAATCAACAGCGCCAGGGTGGTGGTCGTCAGGGTCTTGGTCTTGGTCTTGTTCGTCATGATCCGTTCCTTCGTTGGTTGTTTGTCGCGGTTTCGTGTTTCGATTGACCGACAGTTCCCAGGCGTGACCAATCAGGGAACGGTGCGTTCCGTTCAGGCCGGCCGCGCCGCTCTCCAGGCGGTCGGCTGGGTTACCGCCTTTCGAGGACCGTGGTCGGTTCGTCGGAACGCGCGGCGACGATGGTCAAGCGATGCGATCGTTCCACGGCGACCGAGAGATTCGCGAGCATGGGACTGAGCCGGTCGGCGGTCTCGACCACGCGATGAATCTCATCCGGGGGCGCAGCGCTGACGATGGTCACGTGGAACGAAATGCGCTGCCACCCGATCGCGATCTCGGGCGCGAGTCCCATCTGTCCCCGGGCGTCGTACGCACAAACGATCTCGACGTCCACTGCGTCAATCGGCGTGCCGAGCCGTGCCGCCCACAGGCGGTAGCCCATGGCCAGACAGGCGCCGAGGCCCGCGCGCATCAACTGACCGGGATGGGGGCCGGTGGCGGTGCCGCCTTCGGAGGCGGGTTGGTCGGCCCGGACCGTCCCGTCTTCGTGGAAGGCCTCGCAGGCCAGGCCTTCGCCCATGTGAACCTTTGTTTGGCCCGAGCCGCGCGCGAAGGCGGGGCGGCGGGCCATGGCGCGAGCCTTGCGATCGTACAGCTCTTTCAACTCGGCGTGGTTCATGGCGCGCATGCGCATCGGGGCCTCCTGGTCGTGGGTCCTATCCATGGAGGAGGCGTGACGTTGGACGGAACGGCCGTTCCGCCACGGCGGCTCCGCGGCGGTGCGGAGGCTTGAAGTTGGCGGCCGGGGGCGGTAACAAGCGTTCATGAGCAATCGAGTCTTCAATTTCGCCGCGGGGCCGGCCATGTTGCCGGTCGAGGTCTTGGAAGCGTCCGCCAAGGCCCTGATTGATTTTCAGGGCAAGGGATTTGGAATCGCGGAATGCAGTCACCGCGGCAAGGAATTCGACGGCGTCATCGATGAAGCGATCAGCCGCTGTCGCAAGCTGCTGGACATCCCCGAAAGTCACGACGTGCTCTTCCTGCAGGGCGGAGCGACCCAGCTCTTCAACACGATTCCGATGAACTTCCTCAGCGGCGGCGCGGACTACGTGGTTGGCGGTGAATGGTCGAAGAAGGCCGCCTCTTCCGCGCAGAGTGCCTACGGTGACAAGATTCGCGTGATAGCGTCGAGCGAAGCCACCAATTTCGACCGCCCGCCCGCCGGTTGGAAGGCCGACCCAAGCGCCGCGTATTTGCACGTTTGTTCCAACGAGACCGTGCATGGGCACCGGCTGGTCGAGTGGCCCGAGCACCCCAACCTGGTGGTGGACGCGAGTTCGGAAATGATGTCGCGGCCGCACCCCATCGCGCGCACGGCGCTGGTGTATGCGGGCGCGCAGAAGAATCTTGGGCCCGCGGGGGTCGTGCTGGCGATCGTGCGCAAGGATTTGTACCCGCGCATCGCCAAGAGCGTGCCGAAAATTTTTAGTTTTCAGGCGCTGGCGGAGGCGAAGAGCTGTCTGAACACGCCGCCCACCTTCGGGGTCTATTTCCTGCTGGAGATGTTTCGCTGGCTGGAAGCCCAGGGCGGACTCGCGGCGATGGAGAAGAGGAACGCGGAAAAGGCGGCGTTGATCTACGACGCCATCGACAATTCCGGTGGCTTCTACAAGGGGACGGTCTGGGACAAGGCCGCGCGCAGCCACATGAACGTGACGTTCCTGCTGCCCACCGAGGAGGCCACCGAGAAGTTCGTGAAGGACGCCGCCAAGAACGGGATGGTGGCCCTGAAGGGGTATCGGACCGTCGGGGGCATTCGGGCGTCAATCTACAACGCGATGCCGGTGGCGGGCGCGCGGGCGCTGGCCGACTTCATGGGCGCGTTCGCGAAGGCCGGCTGACCGGACGGGTTCGATGGCGACGACCGGGCGGTACTTCTTCCTTTAGTCGGCTTTTCGCGTATCCGGGCGCGCCGTGACCGCGGGTGGCGGTATCTCGGGGCGGTACTCGCAAAAATTCCCGGTGCGGACGGAGCGGGCGAGGGCGGAACCGAGGTCCGGGGCCATGTCCGTGATGCGGACCAGAGCATTCTTGATCCGGCGTTGAACGGCGCTGCGTGCGCGTTCGGCCGCAGCTCCGGCGCGCCGCCCGCGGCCGCCGAGGCCTACCGCGCGGCCGAGTTCGGCGCCCAGAAAATCGATCTCGGCGCGCACGCGCGCGGCGCGGTCCGCATCGCCGAAGGACTCGGCCTCGGTGAGGGTGTCGCGCAGGTCGGCCAAGCGATCGCGGTATTTGGCGCGGGCCTCGTCGTCCAAGAGCTCGCCCGCGTCGCCCATGTCGACGGAGGCCTCCTCCGCGCCGCCCCGTCCCGCCGCCACCAGATCGAGGACGTGGATCTCCCGTCCCGGCGCGCCGACGAGACGGGCGAGATACTGCATGCCGAGGCTGTCCTTCAGGCGGAAGGTTCGCCCGCCCCGCACCGTCACCGACCAATATTCACCCTCTTGAATCAGGGCCAGGAGGTCCGGCGGTGGGGCGGGGGGGAGATGAGTGTCGAGCCCGGGGTGCGCGGTCGCTGGTGGCGCCTCGGTAGCCGGCGCTGACGTTCAGTGCCCCTCGAGTGCGGTCCCCCGTTTGTCGATCAGCCGTACCAAACCCTGCATCCCGAGCTCCACCGCGATCGCCCGTCCGGTTGCGAAGAGATCGCGCACCCGCTCCGCGTCGGCGGCGCGCCCCCGCTGCAGAAGCGCGCGCCCAAATTCGTATTGTGTCCGCGCCAGGTGGGGGCGCGCGTCCAGGCGCCGTAAGCGCGCGAGGGCGTCCTCGAAGTGAGAGACCGCCAGGTCCCACTGTTCGAGGCGCGCCGCGAGCAGGGCCAACAACCGCGCCACAGGTCCCTCCCATTGGGCCTGCGTCATCCCGAGCATCACGTACAGAGCCGCCGACGGAAGCAGACGATCGTACGCGGATTGAGCGAACGCCGCAGAGCCGACATAGGCGGCTGCCTCCGCGGTGAAGGACAACGCGAACAGGTTGTCGGCCGGGGGGCGCAAGGACTCGGGTAAGGAATCCAGGTGGGCGTGTGCCGCCTCCTGGTCCTCGACGCGCGTGAACACCAGGGCAGACCCCAAATCTTGCCAGGCGGGCCCATTGTGAAAAGTCGCTCGCGCGTATCTGGCGCGCGAGTCCAAGGTGCGCATGTCCTCATGACGTTCGGCCGCGCGGATGAGACCTTCATGGTGCAAGATGAGCGCGCGTTCGGCCTGAGGGTCTCGCACGGCGAGGGCCAGGGTACGCGCTTCCTCCTCCAGCTTTTCGGCCTCGGCAAAGCGGCCGTGGGTCACGGCGCGCATGGCACGGAAAAGGGGCACCCGCCACAGAATCCACGACGCCCGCAATTCGGTGGCCAATTTTTCGAAGGCATCAATGCGCGCATCGGCCTCGGGGAATTCGCCGAGAGCCAGGTGATCCAGCGCCAGGCGGGTGTGGGTGCGCAACAGGCGCTCCGGATCGTTTTCGGCAAGCGCCAGCGCCTCGACCTCCAGATTCAGCCGCCGCCGTTCGTTCGGGTCGACCACGTCCATCAAGGCCGACAAACCGTCGTGCAAGGTCTCGAGCAGCGCGCGGCGATCCTTCAGCCTGCGGGCCGTGGCGATGGCTTCGCGGGCGATCCGGGCCGGTTCCGCGGCGTTGATCGCCGGCTGCAACGCGCCGGCCAATCGGGCGAGCAACCGGGCGCGCGTTGCGCTGTCTCCGGCGGGTTGTGCGTCGAGCGCGTCCTCGAGCATCTGGACCATGACCGGATCGACGACCGCGAAAACGAAGACGCGGCCGTAGGTCAAGGCGGCATCCGCCAGTAACGCCGGATCGCCGAGCGTCGCTGCCAGGGTCGCCACTTCGCAGCAGAGGGATGTCCCGGCGATGGCATCGCCGCGCCGGATCTGCGTCTCCGCGAGGGCCAGCAGCACACGCGCGCGCAGAGCCGGTGGGTCGCCCGCGTTTCGTAGGGCGGCGATCACGCGATTGAGCACCACCAGGGCTTCCTCGGTGGCCGTCAGATCGGTGGCGCGTCGGGCGGCGCGAACCGCGAAATCGACCGCGCGGGGTAGATCCTCGGCGGGGCCTTCGATCGCATGGTGGGCCAGCTCCATGAGGGGCAGCGCGGTTTCGACGGCCGTCAGGGATTCGAGGGCGCGTCCCACCTCCCGGTGAAACGCGCGGCGCTTTTCGGGGCCGAGTTCGCGGTACAGCACCTCGCGCACCAGGGCGTGCGAGAAACGGGGCCGTCCCGCGCGTTCGGCAAAGACACCCGCGCGCGACGCTTCGGCCATGCGCGCCGCGATCCAGCCGGGCTCCCGGTGGGAGGCTTCCGCCAGCAGGCGAGGCGAGATCTCGTCGCCCGCGACCGCGGCCAGTTCGAGCAAGTCGCGCGCTTCGTCGACCACGCGGTCCAGACGCTGGCGGATCACCTCACGCACTCCCGATGGCAGCACACCGGCCACGATCGAGGCGTCGCCTTCCTCGTCGCGCAGCCGCAACATTTCCTCGATGAACAGGGGATTTCCCTGGGTGCTGTCGAACAGTCGAGTTTCGACTTCGGGTCTCAGATCCCCAGCCCGCCGTCGCACGAGATCGATCACCGTCGCGCGGTCGAGGCGGCGGATGCCCAAGATGATCGCTTCCCGCCCCAATTTCGATACGAGATCACTCGTGTCGCGATCCATCTGCGCCTCGACGTCACGACAGGTGGCGGCCACCAGAACCCGCAGTGAACGCATCTCGCGCACCACCGCGTAGAGCAGCAACAATGACGACTGGTCGGTGGAATGCAAATCATCGAAGACCATCACCAGACCGTTTGGTTCCGCCGCGCGTCGCACCAGGGTCACCACCGTTCGCCACAGCCGGAAGCGGGCCTCGTCGGCGGGTGGGGGCGCGATGATGGGCAGGGCGGGTAAGTGCGCGCGGATCTCCGGAACGAGATCCGCGACCAGCGGCGCGCCTTCCCCCAGAGCGGCCAGCAGACTCTCCCGATCCATCAGACTGGCCAGCCCCGTCAGGACCTCCATCCACGGCCAGTAGGCGGGCGCGCCGCCCGCTTCCCAGGCGCGGCCCCAAACCACGGGCACCCCGCGGCTCGTCGCCGCGGCCGCGACCTCGTCGCATAAGCGTGTCTTGCCGATTCCCGGCTCGCCGGTCAGCAGGAAGAACCGCCCGCGCCCAGCGATGGCCTCGTCGAGTCCGTGGAGCATTTGCTCGGTCTCGCGCCGCCGCCCCACGAAAGGACGGAGCCCCACGGGATCAGGGAAGTCTGCTGGCGCGCTCCGGGACACGGCCACCCAGGTTACACACCTCCGGGCGCCGCTTCACGCGCCAGGGCAGACCGAGACATGAACAGGCGTCCGTGCATGTCACGCGGGTGACGCATGGCCTATCAACATCAGCATTTTCGGGGTCGCGAACCAGCGTAAAGCTCCATCCCGATCCCGAAATGGCGGGTCGAAATCGATCCGGCAGATGCCACCCTTCTTGAAGACAACCGGTCGGTGCGCCCCCAGCCAACGAGCCGCCAGGTCGCCCATTCCCGGCTCGTGCCCCACGAGCGCCACGGGGCCCTTGGCGGCGTGCTTGCGCAATTCCAGGGCCACCTCCGCCGGGGATCCGGAGGGTGCCAGCGCGGCCAAGACACCGACCGACACTTTGCTGTCCAGACTTGACGCCAGGACATCCGCGGTCTGGCGGGCCCGGACCAACGGGCTGGTCAGAATGAGGTTCCACTTCACCTTCAACTGATTTAGCCCGGCGGCTTCGCCGCGAAGATCGGCGACGCCCTCGGCGGTCAGAGGGCGATCGTAGTCCGACCCATCCGGGCCCGCGTCGGCCGCGATTCCGTGCCGGACCAGATAGATCGCGAGCTTGCTCACGCGTCCGCTAGGCCATTCTGAGCGGCGCCGGGGCGGGGGCGGGCGCGTCCCGCACCTCTACCGCCGCATCGTCCTGGTCGGCCTCGGTGCGTTCCCGGCGGTCACCACCCAACTGGGCGTCGGTGCGAAAGCGATCTTGGAGGCGCCGGCGAAAGATGCGGGCCCGTTCGCGGAAAAGCCGCTCGCCGATGGGACGAGCCTCGGCCCGCAGCGCGCGCCGCCGCAGGTCGATGAGGGCCCGCAGCCGGTCGCGATCGG
The DNA here is from genome assembly GCA_003161835.1 of Myxococcales bacterium. Lineage (GTDB taxonomy): Bacteria > Myxococcota_A > Polyangia > Fen-1088 > Fen-1088 > FEN-1088. The sequence goes on from PMNO01000671.1 coordinate 10,847, forward strand.
AGTCGAGAGGCAAGCAGGTGAGATCGCGCGCGACCGTCTCCTCGAGCACCGCGAGGTCGTGTTCCTCGCCGAGCATTTCGCCCAGCTGCTCCAGCTCGGCCAGGTGGGTTGTTGGTGGGCGCGGCCAGACACCCTGCAGAAACAACATCTGATAGCGGTGGGTTTTTACTGCTTTGCGCCAGGCATGAAACGCGTCCGGGCTCAGGTCGTCGTAGGCGTGTGCCATCGCACTGCGCGCGCGCCGATAGGTCTTGGAGAGGCCCACGCATGGCTCCCGCCAGAGCTTGTTCCAGGCGCCTCCGTGCGGGGGCACCCAGCCACGGACGCGGTGGCGCTCTCGCAACAGCTGAACCGTCACGGACTCCGCGACGGACGCGGCGTTGAACGCGCGTTCTGCTCCCCGCAGTCGCGTGACCAGACGGAGGCGGGCTTTCACCAGTGCGGCGTCCTTTCGGCTCCGCGTCAGGCCCGGCACGATCGCGTCCAGCGTCTTGACCACGATTTCGGCGTCGCGCAGGTTGGACGTGACCGCTGCGAGCTTGTGCAGCCGCCGGTCGGCTCGATGAGCCTTTCGGGGAGCTGCCGCGCGCGACAGAGCGACCAAGGCCCGCACCTTCTTGATGGACGTTCGCATCTCGTGAATGCGTTCCGATAGCGGCAGCTTCGTGTCGGTGAGGACATCCGCGGCCCTGCCGAGCTGCGTTCGTGCGCGCCGTCGAATCGCTTGCGTGGTCGGCTCTCCGGGCCTCATTGTGAACGCCATGTCCTCTCCGTGCTCCCGTCGCTTCGCGTTCCCGAGTCTAACAGGGTTGATGGGGCCCCACGGGTCGATTCGTCGGCCAAAAAGCGTCGTCAGGACTTTGCTAGGAACGCGGGAACGAATAGTCTATCGACCCCATGTCCCCCCGAATCAAGAAGCTCGTTCGCCTCGTGGTGCTCGGAGGCCTAGTGGTCGGTGTTGGCATTCAGTTGGTGCCGATCAAAGGGGTGGGGGTCAATCCCCCCCAGAGATTTCCCCTCGGCGCGCCGCCCGAGGTTGAAGCGATCATGCGGCGAGCGTGCCTCGACTGCCATAGCAACGAGACGCGCTGGCCCCTGTACAGCCGCGTCGCCCCCAGTTCGTGGCTGATGATTCGCGACGTGACCAAGGGCCGCAAACATCTGAATTTTTCGGAGTGGGGTGATTCGGACGAGGACGAACAGAAGCTGGATCGCGAGAATTGCTGGGACCAGATCGAGAGCGGCGAGATGCCGCCCTGGTTCTACGTGTATCCCCTGCACCTGAAGGCGAAGTTGTCTGAGGCCGACAAGGCCACCCTGAAGGCCTGGATGCTGAAGGACAAAGACAAGCCGAAGGACGAGCCGAAGGATGAGTCCAAGGACGAGAAGAAAGCCGCCGGCGAGCCGAAGCCGGAGGCGCCGGCGGACGCCAAGTAGCAAGTAGGCGCAGTCCGCGCCCGCCTGGCAAGGGCCTGGTCGTTCGTTCGAGGGGGGCCGTTCGCCGTCGGGTTGGTCAGTCGTTGCCCTTGTTTGTCGCCTTCAGCAGCGCGTCGGCTCGTTCCTGAAGAGCCCTTGATTCGCCGGCCTTCGCGTCGTCGCCGGTTCGCAGGGCCTGGCTGAATGCCGCCCAGCCTTGTTCGCGCAGGGCCATGTACCGCGCGATGTCGTCGAGGCGTTGGGCCTCCTGGGCGGGCAGGTGTCCGAGCGTGCCCAGGTGTTGCCGGGCCTGGCTCCACGGTGGCAGGACCTGCCGGTCGATAATGTTGGCCAAATCAACGTCGGAGAGGCGGTTGGCGCGTCGTCCCTCCAGTGCGCCGTTATAGGCGTCGACGACCCCCCTCTCCACCGCCTGAAAATTCGAGAGTTCCTTTTGCACATCCGCGGCGCGCGGCACAAAGAGAACCGCTCCCGCGAAGAGGGCCACGCCCAGGGCGGCCACCACCAGGTCGCGCCAGGCCGTGCTGGCCGTCGGCGGCGTCGTCAAGGGCCGCGCGACGATGAGCGCGACCAGGAAGCCGCCTGCCAGGCCGCCGGTGTGGGCGGCCATATCGATGCCCTTCTGTTGCAGCCCAAAGAGGAGATTGAAACCGATGAAGAACACGGTGCTCTTCTGCAGCTGTACGAGTACGGGGCGGGGAATGGAACCCCGGTGTCGGACCAGATACGCCGCCAGGACGCCGTATACGCCGAACACGGCGCCGGATGCCCCCGCCGAAACGACAAAAGGGTGCCAGGTGATCGACGCCAGCGAGCCACACAACCCCGAGAACAGGTAGACGAGCAGGAAGGTACGGTGACCCAAGAGACGTTCGACCAGCGCGCCGATCTGCCACAGGCCGATCATGTTCATCGCGATGTGGACAGCGCCGATATGCACGAAGGTGTTGGTGACGAGCCGCCACCATTCGCCCGCCGTGGTCCGGGGCGCGTAGTCCGCTCCCCATTTCATCAGTGCGTCGATCGTGGGGCTCATCAAGGACACGCCGGTGGCGACCATGGCGGCGAAGACCGCGACGTTGATCGCCACCAGCAGCGGTGTTGCCCAAACCCGCGGGGTTCGGGCAAAAAGCGCGGCGCGGAATTGCCCGACGCCGTCGGGGACGACGGCCGCGATCTCCGCCGTTCTCATCGTCACGATTCGGTGGTCCTAATCTTGCTGGCCCGAGGCAGCGGCGGTCTTCGCGGCGGCCGCGGAATCGGCCTTGGGTGACGCGCGCGCGACCATGGGATTGCCGTCCAGATCGCGAATCTCGATCGGACCCAATTTTCTCAGGGGCAGTTCCTGGGTGGCGCGATCACCCACCACGACGATGACCAGCTTGTCGTTCAGGAGAAACCTCTGCGCGGCCCGGCGCACGTCGGCCTTGGTCACGGCCTGGATATTCTTGGCGTAGCTGGCGGGAAAACTATCCGGCAGGCCGTAGATCGCCAATTCGCCCAGCATCGCCGCCGTGGACCCGCGGGTCGCGAAGCGCGCCGGAAAAGCCTTGGTGAAGTTGTCCTTCGCGCGCGCCAATTCCTCGTCGGTGACCTCCGACGTCGCCATGGTGCGCATCTCCTTCAGGATTTCGCCGACCGCGTCCGCGGTGTGCACGGCGACGAATTCGCCGCCGGCGGAGGCAGGGCCGGGAGCTCGGCGCATGTCGAACCCGGATCGCGCGCCATAGGTCCACTGTTGCCGCTCGCGCAGGTTCATATCCAGGCGATAAAAGCTGCCCCCGAAGATCTGGTTCATGAGCACGATCGGGAAGTAATCGGGATCCGTACGGCGGACGCCCAGAAATCCGACCCGAATCGACGACTGAGGTGCGCCCGGCTTGTCGATGAGCACGATCTTTCGCTTTTCGATGGCGGGCACGGGCGGCATCTTGACGGCCGGCACGCGTCCGGGACGCCAATCGCGTAGCGCGGCCTCCAGCTTCTTGCGCAAATCGTTCGCGGTGATGTCCCCCGCGGCGATGATGGTCGCGTTGCCCGGGCGATAGTAGGTCTCGTAGAAACGCTTCACGTCCGACGCCGACAGCTTCTTCAAGCTCTCCTCCACGCCCGTCTGTGGCCACCCGTAGGGGTGGCGCTCTCCGAACAGAATCCGCGCCAGGGCCAGGCTCGCCACCGTTGGCGGGCTATCCTTGCGCCGCGCCACGGCCGTCACCAGATTGTCGCGCACGCGGGCTAGCTCCTTGTCGGAGAAGGCGGGGTGAGCGATGACGTCCGCCCAGATCGCCATCGCGCCGTCGATGTTGCGGGCGATGGTCGACAGCGTGACCAGCGACGCGTCCCACGAGGATCCGGTCGACAATATCGCCCCCAGATCTCCGATCTGCTCGGCGATGTCCAGCGCCGAGCGGGTCTTGGTTCCCTCGTCCAGCATGTTCGCGGTCAGGTCGGCCAGCCCGGCCGCGGCCGGGGCGTTGGCGCCGCCTCCGGTCTTGACGACCAGGTGCAGCTCAATCAGCGGCAGATCGTGCACCTCCGACAAGATCACGTCCGCGCCGTTCTTCAGCTTGAAGCGTTTAAACGGCGGCGCCACAAATACAGGTTCCGGCGCGGGAGGGGGCGCCTGGGCACGAAACGGCGCATCGGGTGTCACGCGCGGGGGGGGCTGAGGCTCCGGGGGAAGAACCGGAATCGACGCACCCACCGGCATATCGACGGCGGCGGGCGCGACCACGGGCGCAGCTGCTGTTGCCCGCGCCACGGAGGCCGGCGGCGGCACGGACGACGCACACCCAAGGACGCTCCCGCCCAGGGCGAGCACGCCGCCCAGGGCCGTCAATCGGACCAGGCCCGAGGTCTTCATGGCTTCACCCGCCCCATGATCGGGGCATCCGGACTGGGCGTCACGGTGATGATCAGGCGCGCGTCCTTGCGCAGATATCGCGAGGCCGCCAGCTGCACGGCGGTCGCGTCGACGGCCCGATAGGCGGCCAGATCGCGCTGCAGGTAGTCGGGATCGCCCGCGTCGTAGTTGTAGGTTTGCAGCCTCTCGGCACGCGCCAGCAGCGGTTCGAGGTTCCGGAGCGTGTCGAACTCGATCTGGTTCTGGGCGCGCGCCAGTTCCCGAGCGTCGACGGGCGTCGTCCCCAGTCTCTCCAGCTCTTGATCGATGACGCCCAATATCTCCTCCATTGTGTGGCCGGGCATGGGCGAGGCCGAAATTTCAAAGATACTGTCCAAGAGCTGGCTCTGCTGCGAGGCCGTGACGGTCTGCGCGATCTGCATCTCGTACACCAGGCGCCGATACAGGCGTGATGCCTTTCCGCCCGTCAGGATTTGGGCCACGATATCCAATTCGTGGTCGCCCGCCGCGAAATGGCGCGGGGTCACGAAATCGATGAACAGCTGGGGTTGTTGCACCTTGGCCTCCACGGCGATCCTCTTTTCGTGATCCAGCGCCACGGTCGGCGCCGTTCCGCGCGCCACCGGCGGTCCCTGCAGGATCGGCCCGAAGTATTGTTCAACCAGGCTCTTGGTGCGCGCGGGATCGAAATCGCCAGCGACCACGAGGGTCGCGTTGTTGGGTACGTACCAACGGTGAAAGAAGCCGCGCACGTCATCGAGCCGCGCGATGGTCAGATCCGCCATCGAACCAATCACTTCATGATGGTACGGGTGGGACGGAGGGAACAGCGCCTCCATGGTGACCTTGTTCACGATTCCCATGGGCCGATTCTCGACCCGCTGCCGGCGTTCGTTCTTGACCACGTCGCGCTGGCCGTCGAACGTTTCTTGCAGCCCCGGGCGATCCAGCAAGAAACCCATGCGATCGCTCTCCAGCCACAGCGCCAGCTCCAGCTGGTTCGCGGGCACCACCTCGAAATAGTTCGTTCGATCCTCCGACGTGGACCCGTTCGCGTTCGATACGCCGGCCTTCTGGAGATAGGCAAAGTGCTTGTCCTCGCCGACGTGCTTCGAACCCTGGAACATGACGTGCTCGAACAAGTGAGCGAAACCCGTGCGGCCGGGCTGCTCGTCCTTCGACCCGACCTTGAACCAGACGTCCACCGCCACCTGGGGGACCCGGTGGTCTTCGTGCAGGATGACCTCCAGACCGTTGGCCAAGGTGTATTTTTCGAACGGCAACTCCGGCGCGGCTGGTTCGGCACCGGTGGCCCGCGCGGCGGTCAGGGTGAGCCACAATCCAGGCAGCAGGACTCCCAATAGCCGTTTGAAGATCGGTTTGACGAATCGCATGGAGGGCGTTGTAGCACGCGCGCCGTGCGAACACCGTCCCCGATCCTTCAGCGCGACACGAGCAGGAGGATCGCGGCCGCGTAGAGCAGAAGATTCAAGACGAAGGGCCAATCGCGCAACATGGAGTCCGTCGGGCTTTCGGCGTCCAGCTTTCGGCTGGTGATCCAGGTGAAGCGGAAGATGCCGAACACCACGAAGGGCACGGTGAGCACCAGCGGCCGCGCTCCGAAGAAGGTGTGGGCATGAGCGGAGCGGGTGTAAGCCAGATAGGTCACGCAGGTGAGCACGCCCAGGATCGCCAGCAGGCGCTGCAAGGTCGGCAGCGCGTACTTGCCCAGGACGTCACGCTGGGCGCTGCCGCCCTGCCCAGATACCCGCAGCTCATGCGTGCGTTTGCCAAAGCCCAGCAACGCCGACAACAGGAATGTGCACACCAGCAGCCACCGGGACGCCTGCACCGGAATCGCCACCGATCCCCCGAGTACCCGCAACAAGAAACCCACGCTGATGCAGCCCACGTCCACAAAAGCGATCTTCTTCAGGCCGAAGGAATACGCCAGGTTCAAGGCGAGATACCCGGCGGACGCCGCGACGAACAGGGGCCCCAGCCACGCGGCCATCGCCAGACCCGCGAGCGCGATCGCGGGGGCCAGCACCCGGGCCAGCGACAGGGGAACCTGACCGGAGGCGATCGGGCGATGGCGTTTGACCGGNNCAAGCAAAAGGCCGCCACCGCCAGCGCCGCGTGACCAATCGCCGTCGGATCATCGATCCGCCGCGCGAACACCAATGGCGCGGCCACGAACAGGTTCTTCACCCACTGATGGGGGCGCGCGGACTTTATGAGGGCGACCAGCATGTCTATCGGCGGGCGGAATTATCTGGGAGAATCGTTCCGGGTCAACGATGTCGACCGAAGAACTTATAGCGTCCCCAGCGGATCAGGTGCATTCCTCGGGTGAGTCCGACGAAAGTCTCATCGCCCGGTCCAAACAGCGCGATTTCGAGGCGTTTGAAACCTTGATCGCGCGTTATGAAGATAAAGTATACCGTCTGGCGTTCCGGTTCGTGCGCAACGAAACCGAGGCGAAGGAGATCGTGCAGGACACCCTGCTGTCGGTCTGGCGCAAACTCGACAGTTTCAAGGGGGATTCGCAGTTCGGCAGCTGGCTTTTTCGNNGTCGACGCGCTGCCGGACATATATCGAACGGTGTTCCTGGTGCGCGACGTGGACGGACTTTCGACGGAGGAGACGGCCGAAGCGCTGGGGCTGTCCATTCCCACGGTGAAGACCCGCCTGCACCGGGCGCGGATGGCGCTGAGGGACGCAATCGGCGGGCACTTCGGCCGTGGCCCTTGAGGCGGCGATCCGCCCCGCGCGACCCCATCGCCTTTACGTCTATTTCTATTTGACGCTGGGCAAGTCGAGGCTGCGCCGCACGACGCCTGTGACGTCGATCGAGCCGGTGCGGTCCGATGGGATTCCGAGGATCTCCTTCAGAGCGGCGATCACGTCCTCGGCCTGATCGACGGTCAGGTAAGCCTGGATGCGGCCGGTCCGGTTGGCCATCTCGAGGACGAGATCCGCGCCGTCGTCGACGCGGATCGAGATGTCGGTCGCGGCCCCGGGCCGATCGGTCGGGGACAGGGAAAGCGTGTACGCGGAGTCCTGGGTCCCATCGAAGTCGTCCAGCATGTCCGAATCCCTCGGCGGGGTCGGGTGAGGTCTTTAGGTGGGGACGGAATTGTCCGTCGATGAGCTACGCCGATGCGAAGACGGCGTGGTGAAGGCTTCTCGCGCCGGCGGGGGTGTCCAGGGCGCGCCCCGCGAGCTCCGTCAGCTCGGGGTGAAAGGTCGTACCGACGACATTTCCCTGCCGCACCATGACGGGCTCTTGGTTCAGGGTGGCCAGCACTCGTACCCCGGGACCGACGCGCGTGATGCGGGGCGCACGCACGAACACCAGGGGTGTCAGGCCGTCATCGGCGATGGCCTCGAAGCTGTCGACCTGACGACCCCAGCCGTTCCGCGCCACCGCCACATCCAGGAAGGCGTAGCTTGCCTGGGCGGGCCCTTCCACCGCCGCCGCCGCCAGAATCAGGCCGGCGCAGGTGGCCAGCACCGGCGCGCCCGACCGGACGAAGTCCCGAAGCGGCTCCTCCAACCCGTGCCGGGCCACGAGTTGCAACTGGGTGGTGCTCTCGCCGCCCGGCAGAACCAATCCCCACAGGCCACCCAGATCGGCGGCCGAGCGGACCAGGCGGGTCGTCAAGCCCGCCTCGACCAGCGCTTGCTGGTGCCGGGCAAATCCACCCTGCAGGGCCAGGACGCCCACCACGCGCGCTTGCGGCGTCATGGCGCGCTATACCCCCCGGGCCGCGTAACGTTGGTCGGTCGGCAGAGTGGTGATTTCGGCGCCGGGCATGGCCGCACCGAGATCGGTGCTGGCCGCGAGCAGGCGCTCGGGATCGGCGTAGTACGTCGTGGCATCGACGATCGCGCGCGCGCGGCGAGCTGGATCCGCCGATAGGAAGATCCCGCTTCCGACGAAGACGGCCTCCGCGCCCAGAGCCATGCACAGCGCCGCATCAGCGGGAGTGGCGATGCCGCCAGCCGCGAAGC
>PMNO01000590.1 GCA_003161835.1 Myxococcales bacterium
GAAACACGCGTCGAGCAGAAACAAACGATCGGAGGAGGAATGACGGGAATGCAGAGCGAGGTGGCGGAGGGTGTCTTGTCCGTGGCGGGAATCAGGGTGGGTTATGGACAAAGCCAGGTGATCCCGGACCTGTCGTTCCACGCCGCCCCGAACGAGATCGTCGCCATCCTGGGGCGGAACGGAATGGGCAAGACCACACTATTCAAGGCGTTGATTGGAATCCTTCCGGTGGGGGCAGGAACGATCGTGCTCGATGGGCACAGCCTGGTCGACAAGGAGCCCTTCGAACGCGTGGCCGACGGCCTCGGCTACGTGCCTCAAGGCCGGATGATCTTTCCGCGCTTGACCGTGGAGGACAACATTCGGGCGGGGCTCCGATCGCGCAAGGAAGAGGTCCCGGAGGAGGTGTTCGAGTTCTTTCCGGTCCTGAAGGAGATGCGGGGCCGTCGGGGCGGCAATCTGTCAGGTGGACAACAGCAACAACTGGCCATCGCGCGTGCCCTGGCCAGCAAGCCGAAGGTCTTGCTGCTCGATGAGCCCACCGAGGGGATTCAGCCGTCCATCATCAAGGATCTGGCCCGCATTCTGAAGATGATTCGAGATCGCCGGGGCCTGTCGATCGTGGTGTCGGAACAGGTGCTGAGCTTCGCTCTCGAGATCGCCGATCGGGTCCTGGTCCTGGAGCGGGGAAGGGTCACCCTGGAGAGTCCACGCGACGAGGTGGACGCCGAATCGGTGGGGCGGATGTTGTCGATTTGAGGGCGCCAGAAAACCACAAGCGAGGAGAACGAGATGCCGAAGACGCTATTCAAGATAGACCTGACGAAATCGATGTCGAAGCAGGAGATCCCCGGACACAATCGCTGGCATCCGGACATCCCGGCGGTGATCTCGGTCAAGCCAGGCGACGTCTTTCGCATCGAGTGCAAGGATTGGACGGACGGTCAGATCAAGAACGACGACAACCCCACCGACATCAAGGACGTCAAGCTGTCCGTTGTGCACGTTCTGAGCGGTCCGATTCACGTGGAAGGGGTGGAACCGGGGGACATCTTGGTGGTCGACCTCCTCGACATCGGGACCCTCCCGGGTGATGAATGGGGCTTCACCGGCATCTTTGATCGGGAAAACGGCGGCGGCTTCTTGACCGATCACTATCCGAAACCGGCCAAGGCTATCTGGGATCTGCAGGGAATCTTCGCGAGCTCGCGGCACATTCCCGGCGTCAAGTTCGCGGGTATCCCCCATCCCGGGTTGATTGGATGCGCGCCCTCGCAGGACCTGCTCAACACCTGGAACCGGCGCGAAAAGGCGCTGGTGGACAAGGGCGTCGGCCCGGCGTGGAAGCCGGCCATTCCGCCGCTCGCGGCCCTGCCGAATCCCGAGAACGCGATCCTCGGACGGGTGAAACCCGCCGACTTCGAACGTATCGCCGCGGAAGGAGCCCGCACGGTGCCGCCGCGCGAGCACGGCGGAAACTGCGACATCAAGAACCTATCCAAGGGCTCACGCATATTTTTCCCGGTCTACGTCAGTGGTGGAAAGCTCTCGATGGGCGACATTCACTTCTCACAGGGCGATGGCGAGATCTCGTTCTGTGGCGCCATCGAAATGTCGGGCTTCATGGATCTGCACGTGGACGTCATCAAGGGGGGCATGGCCAAGTACGCGATGGTCAACCCCATCTTCAAGCCGGGGCCGGTCGAACCCCGCTACTCCGAGTTTCTGGTCTTCGAGGGGATCTCGGTGGACGAATTCACCGGCGAACAATATTACCTGGACGCTCACGTGTCCTATCGTCGCGCCTGTTTGAACGCCATTGCGTTCTTGAAGAAGTTCGGCTTCACCGGCGAGCAGGCGTACATGCTCTTGAGCTGCGCGCCGATCGAGGGTCGCCTGAGCGGAGTCGTCGATATACCCAACGCCTGCTGCACCCTGGCGCTGCCGACCGCGATCTTCGACAAGAATATCGTGCCGGTCTGAAGGTCATCGCCGCCGTGCCCTTATACGAATACGACTGCTCGCGCTGCGGGCAATTCTCCGAATCGCGATCCATGGTNNCGCTGGTGCGGAGCGCGCGCGAGCCAACCCCGCGCCGGAACACATCGCTCCCGGCAGGTCGGCCCTGGATGATCGGCCACTGAAACCACCCGTCACCGAATCAACGAGGCCGCACCGACGGCTCGTCGCCCGGCGCGGCGGCTGAGCCCAGCATCGCCTGCCCGCCCAGCCGGCCAGGGCGCACGCCACGCCCTTGCCGCGCGGCCCGTCGGTGCGCATCGCGCTCGCTCTCACCCGACAAACGGGTACGGACCTCGACGTTGCCCAGCACCGCGACGCCGCGGATGCGCAGCAAGGGACGATCCGGATCGCTGGCCGCGGCCGTGGCCCGGCTCTCGATGTTGCCAAGAACACTCGAGCCCTGGCAGTCGACGGCCAGCTGGGGAGGCACGATGACCTCCAAGTTGCCGAAGACGACGAACGCGTTCAATTCCGTGAGCCGGGCCGTGAAGCGCGCGTGCCGGAAATCCAGCTCGACGTTCCCGAATACGGCGCGCACCTC
>PMNO01000647.1 GCA_003161835.1 Myxococcales bacterium
GCCTCGGCCTCGAACCCCTGCTTGCGCAGAAACTCGGCCACGCGTGAGGTCTCCTCGCGGGTGTTGCAGAAGACAATCGCGGTCCTGGGATCCTCGAAGTTGAGGATGCGCAACAACTCCTGCTCCCGGTTGATGCCCGGGATGGAATAGTAAACATGTCGAATCTCGTTGACCCCGATGAAGTCGGCCGACAACTTCAAAAATTCGGGGTTCTTCATGAACCGACGCGAGAGGCGCTGAATCCCTTCCGGCACGGTCGCAGAAAACAACAGCGTCTGCCGGGTGGCGGGGGTCTGCTCCAAGATGTGTTCGATGTCTTCTTGAAATCCCATCGACAGCATTTCGTCGCATTCATCCAGGACCGCGCAGCGCACGCGATCCAGGGATAGGGTGCCGCGCCGCAGGTGATCCAGGATGCGTCCTGGTGTTCCACACACGATCTGGGCACCCGCTCGGAGCATTTCGACCTGGCGGCCCATGGGCGCCCCGCCATAAATGGGGGCCACCGTGATCGGACGATACGCGGCGATGCGCGCCAGCTCGGCGGCCACCTGCAAGGCCAGCTCCCGGGTGGGCAGCAACACGATCGCCTGCACCGCCTTGATCGACGGGTCGACAACGTCGTTGACGAACGGGATTCCGAAGGCCGCGGTCTTTCCCGATCCGGTTCGCGACTGAACCATCAAATCGCGGCCCGTGCGCGCCGCCGGAATCGTCGCGGCCTGAACCTCCATCGACTCTTGAAACCCCATTTCCTCCAGAGCGCGCAAGACCTCCGGCCCGAGCCCCAAGGTGTCGAACCGCGGCCCCTTGGGTCGGGTGGGGAGAGCGGCGGCCACTGCCATCGCCTCGCTCTCCGCCGCGGAAATCGGGCCACCCGAGGGTAGGGTTAGGGCTGGCGGCGCCACCATTGCTCCGAGGTCGGTGGTGGCGGCGGAAGGTGATTCTGCTGGGTTCTGTTCGTTGGACATTCGGATCTCCTCATTCGTGGGGCAAATCGAGGCGCTCGCCAATGCGCGCGAGTTGTGCTCGCAGCCGCCCCAGCCTCGGCGCCAAATCCTTGCCGAAAAGTGAAATTTCTTTTGTGTAACCGGCTTCGGTGTCGCGCAGTTCTTCGTGCAACACCGCCATCTCTTCCCAGTTTTTCGCGCCCCGGCGCCGCTCGAATCCACAGCGTTCGCCAACCGCTCTCCATTGACCCCTCCAGTAACTCCCGGCGTCGGCCCAGGCCTGGATCTCTCCCGTGTTCGTTTGCGCCATCAGCGTGTGGGAGTTCTCTAGATACTTCAGCAAGCCCTCGACCACGTCGGACAGTTCATCGAAGCAGCTTTCGGCGTCTTGCGGCGTCGCCAAGATCCCGACCGGGGAGCCCCGCAGAACGGCGTGTTGGCGGCGGTAAATGGTGACCGAAACCGACAACAACATGTAGGACCCGCCCAGAAAGACGAAAGCCAAGATGAACCACGACACGAACTTCCGATGGCGGCGGAACTCCCCGGGCAGGGCAGGTTCGGCGGCGGTCTCTGGAGCGAAAGTGGGGACGTGTTCGGTCGGCACGATGTTCATTCGGCCCCTGATCCCTTCCGGAGCGCCGCAAGGGAAGTGCCGAGACCGCCGGAGCGCCGGCGGGAATGGTGTGAAAGTACGGGGCGGATGTCGCGCTGTCAACAAAGGGGCNNTTTGCGGCCCTACCGAGGGGCGATGTCGGGATGAATGAGTCGCGACAACAAGTCGGCACCTTCGACCAACCGGGCGCCCGAACGAATGATCGCGGCATCCTCGACGGCGGTTACGCGCCCGGTGCGCACCGCCGGTAACTCGGGCCAGCGCGACCAATAACCCACCGCACCCGGTCCCTGGTCGACCGCCGCGTGCGTCGGCAACACGATCACGTCGGGAGCGAGCCGCAAGATGCGCTCCAGCGGATAGCGAACGAATCCGGTCACGTCGGCCACGACATTCGTTCCCCCGGCCAACTCGACGAGATCGTGAGTGAAGGTGCCCCGTCCGGCAACGTACAACGGGTCGTTCCAGACCACGACCAGAACGCGCGGCCTGGAACGTCCGGCCACACGCCGCGCAACCGCGGCCAGGCCCGCCCGCAGGCGCACGATCTGGGTCTCGGATTCCCCCGCGTGACCGGTGATGGAGCCCAGACTGCGCCACGTACGATCCATGTCGCTCAGCGTCCGCGTGTCGGTAACGAAGACCGGAAGTTCGAGCCGTTCGAGCGCCTCCACGGTCTCGCGTCGATTCGCCGAGAGCGACGAGAACACCACGTCCGGCGCTAGCGCAACGATCTTTTCGATGGAGGGCTGGTAGTCGCTCCCGACGCGCGGGATCCGGTCCACTGGCCCGGCGGGCTGGTCGCTATAGTTGTCGACTCCCACGATCTGGTCGCCGGCTCCGAGGGCGAACAACATCTCGGTCACGTTGGGAGCCAGCGACACAATCCTCCGCGCGGGGGTCGCGCGCGGACGCACGCTTCTGCCAACCTCATCGGTGACGGCAACACGCGGAACCACCGCCCGTGTCCCGTTCGGAGGCGTGCCTCGCCGGCCGCAGCCCCACCCCCACGCCGCCCAAGCCGCCGCCAGAAAGACGGCGAGGACCGATGTCAGGTGGCGCGCTTGTCGCGTGCCTGCCACAGCAGCACCAAGAAGAAGGGTCCGCCCAACAACGCGGTCAGAACGCTGACCGGGGGCTCGCTGCCGATAGCAAGAAACGACATTCGCGTCAGGGTGTCGCAGGTCGACAAGAAGAGCGCGCCCCCCAGCGCGCTGGACGGCACCAGCATGCGGTGATCGGGTCCGACGATCAGACGCAAGACGTGCGGAACGATGATTCCGACGAAACCGATCGGTCCCGCCATCGCGACTGCAGCGGCGGTCAGAACAGACGCGGTCACGAGCAGCAGCTTTCTGGTTCGCGGCACGTCCACGCCCAGCGAATGAGCACCTTCATCGCCGAGAACCAGCGCATTCATCCGGGGCGCCAGCGCGATCAATGCGCCCAAGCCGATCGCAACCACCACCGATGCCACCCCCAGACGCAGCCAGTCCGGCGCGGAGAGAGAGCCCATCAGCCAGATCAGCATCTCGGCGGTCGTTCCCGGGCGAGACAGCGACGCGAGAACGACAATCACGGCCCAGGAAAAGGCGTTGAACACCACGCCGGCCAGGAGGACAACGTGCGGCACCAGGCGACCGCGTACCACGCCCAGGCGATAGATCAATCCCAACGCCCCGAGCGCTCCGCCGAACGCCCCGAGCGCAAGCGGCGCTCCTTGGCCCGCCCCCGCCACGATCGCCAGCGCGGCGCCCACCGATGCACCCGACGACACGCCGAGCACATACGGATCCGCCAAGGGATTGCGCACCAGGGTTTGAAAAGTGACCCCCGCCGCCGCCAATGCTCCACCCACCACGGCGCCCAACAACGCGCGGCCCAGGCGCACGCTCATGACGATAGCGTGCTCGGAGGTGCCCGGCCGCCACACCGCTCCGCTGGCCCAGTCGATCGGCTCCACACCCAGCGCGATCGCCAACAGCAGGGCCACCAACAAACCCGCGAACAGAACCCCAACCGCCAGGCCCAAGCGCTTGCGAGAGGTGCGGGCGGCAATCATGGCCGCGCACGCTAGCACGAACCCGCCGTCGGCCCGGCTGCGGAACGTACGCGGCGGCAGGGCCGGCCTCAGGGGGCCGGCAATACCGCCCGAAAGTGACCCAGCATATCGGTCCGGGTCTGAGCCCACAGGGCCGGCGGAACGCGTGCTGGTCCACCGCAGCTCTCGGCCCGACAGAGCACCTGGAAGATCTTGACACTGGCCGATCCAAGGGGCATCGCGTCCATATCCTTCACGTCGCCCTCGATCACCTCACCGCCAGGCAAGATCACGTCGTGGGTTGTGATGGGGTCGGTGGAAACCATCACCGCGTCGTCGGCCTCCTCGGTCAGCCTGGGCACGTCCGATCCCATCGGCGGATCGATATCTAGCCGGTAGGTTCCCGGATCCACCAGCATCGCGTAGGTGCCGTTGCGCAGGGTCGTGGAGGAAACGGGGGACGAGGCGCCGGCACCAATGTCGCGGCATTCAGAATCCGAGGGGACCTGGGTAGCCATGACGCTCACCGTGGCCGCCGGAGACGAGCCGCTGCTCAGGATCGTTCCTTTCAGGATGACCTTTGGCTGGAGACTGAAGGTCGCCGAATATTGCGGTTGCGTGTCATTGCCGACATTCGCCACCACGTCATCGGGAATGCAACGGGCACCGTAGGGTGAATCAGGGGGGGGCAATATTGCGATTTGATACGTGCGCGGGTTGGCGGCCGTTCCAGGAATGAGCAGGGCCTCGACCTCGCCGACCCGGTTCGTCCGGGCCTCGCGTTCGTAGATCGCGACCCCATCATCCGCGGGGATCTCGGTCCGAAACCGCATCGTGACATCCGCGACCCGCGCTGGCGCTGGGTCGGCGGACTGGACCACGAATCGCAAGGGAGCGGGCGTCAATGACGCCGGCATCCGGAAGGTTCGCACCTTGGCGGTGTTCGCCGCGGCCGCCGCCAACGGGAAGGGCAGAGTCCGGAAGCGCGGACCACTGTCTGCCGAGGCGGGGGTGAAATCAATCGTCACCATGGTGTTGGGATCGGCGGCGGGGACCGCCCCAGGCGCGATCAAGACCTGGAACATGCCGCTGTCGTCCGTCGAAGCCACGTTGCTGACCACATTGTTGTCGACAAACGCGCGCACCTGGAATGCGCTGGCCGGTCCGTCCAGGGAATCGTGCAGGACGCCGCGAACGACGGTCATCTCCGCGGCGGCCGGAAAGGCGAAGCTGAGCGTCGAGTCGAGCATGGTCATGAATGGGACCGGGGGCTGCAACTGCGACCCGACGTTCGGAATCAGCCAGATGGTGGCCATGGAATGCATCAGTCGCCTCCCTACGCCGATCTGAAATTTGAATTTGGCCAGATCAGTCTCGAACTGCAGGTCCGGCTGGCCCGGAATGGGATTGGCTACCAGCACCACCACGTGCGCATTGGGGGCATTGGTCACAGTACCTTCGATAATCACCCGATCGTCCGCCGCCAGAGCGATTTGGCCCGGGCCAAAAGCCACGTCCGGAATGCCCGTGCGCGCCGATGTCGAGTCCGTGCGGGGCAGGATTTCCACAGCCACCGTGCGATCCATGCCGCGCGGCAAGCATGTTCCGTTCATGCAGAGGTAGGATCCGCACTGGGCGTCCACCACGCATTTGGCGGCTGCGGGTTGCTTCGCGCCGCAACTAGCCAGTGCCAGGACCCAGACGATCGTCGCGCAAACCGCCAGGGCCGGTCCGAGCGCCAATGGGTCCCACACGACGGGGCGGGCGGGTGCGCTCAAGGAGGACAATTGACGTTCCAGCCCGGCATGATCGGGTACGTGACGGACGATTTGTCGGCGCGGGTATCGACCAGGTTGTAACGGAGATCGCCGCTGAAGCTGGCGGGCTTCAGGAAGGGTCGATCCGAAACGATCACCACGAGGCGGTGCTGCTGCATGTTCGGCGCGAAGTTCTCGCACCGGGCGTCGTAGAAAATCTCGGGCCTGATCTCGGTCTGCTTGGTGGGGGGTGGAATCGCAATTCCCACGCCGTCGATCGCGTCAACAAGAACCTTGCTGACGCTCGGGGCGAAGGGCGGATAGTCCGACACCCATCGCACGTACAGCGTATCGCCGAGGTTCTGGTCCCCTACCAACACCCGGAATGACAGCGACTGGGTACCCGAAAGCGTGACCGTGCTGCCCTGCACAGGATCGCTGTTCAACAGGTAGGGGTAGTAGTTCAAACCTTTGGGTGGATTCTGAAAATCAGGAGCTACAGGCACGACACAACCGGGCAACAGGCAAAATATGGCCCAAACCGGCCAACAAAGCAATATTCGGGCCGCTTTCATATAGTCTTGGAATGGTTTCGGATTTCCAGAACCGATCCCTGCCATCTGGGACATTCTTGTCACACCGCTCTTACCCTACACCGCAGGAATGTTCACACCTCTTCATCACTCCGAGACTCTCCGCTGTCGTCCTTTTCCAGGTGCCGGAAGATTGTTCTCGGGTCCACTCCCAGGTCACGCGCCGTCTTGGTCCGGTTGC
Source organism: Myxococcales bacterium (assembly GCA_003161835.1). Classification (GTDB taxonomy): domain Bacteria; phylum Myxococcota_A; class Polyangia; order Fen-1088; family Fen-1088; genus FEN-1088. The sequence goes on from PMNO01000647.1 coordinate 6,139, forward strand.
CATTGTTCAAGGTCAGGATGTCGTTGATGTACTCGCGCTGGAACCGGTCCTTGGCTTCGTTAAGAGGCAGGACGGACGGCAGATCCTCGGGCTGAAAGTCCAGGTCCTCGGGGCCGAGCAAGGCCTTATCCGCCAGCACGACGCCTTTTTTCAGGCGATTCTCCAGCTCGCGGATGTTTCCAGGCCAGCGATGCCGACGGATGGCAGCTATCGCCTGCGGAGTCAGGCCGCGCACCTTGCCACCGTACTCCGGCGAATAGCGACCAACCAGATAGCGCGCCAACACGACGATGTCATCCCCGCGATCGCGCAGGGGTGGCAGGAGGATGTGAACGACGTTCAATCGGTAGTAGAGGTCCTCGCGGAATCGACCGGCCTTGATCTCGACATCCAGCTCCCGGTTGGTCGCCGTCAGCACCCGAATATCGATCGGCTCGGCGTGGGTGTCGCCCACCCGCGTCACCACGCGCTCTTGCAACGCGCGGAGCAGCTTGACCTGTAGAGACAACGGCATCTCGCCGATCTCGTCCAGGAACAAGGTGCCCCCATTGGCGGATTGAAACCGCCCAGCCTTGTTGGCGACCGCGCCGGTGAACGCGCCGCGGGCATGACCGAACAGCTCTGACTCGAGGAGATTTTCGGGGATCGCGCCACAGTTGATGGTGATGAAGGGTCCCTTGGCGCGAGCCGAACGTGCGTGAATTTCACGGGCGATCAGCTCCTTGCCGGTGCCTGTTTCACCTGTGATCAAGACCGAGATGTCGGTCGCGGCCACCTTTTGGACCTTCCGGAAGACCTCCTGCATGGGCGGCGACGATCCCAGGATCTCGCCAAACCGAATCTGTTCGATGCGTTGATGCAGCGTCTTGTTGTCGAGCTGCAGCTCGTTCACCAGGAGCGCGTTGCGAATCAGCAAGGCCGCCTGAGCCGCGAAGATCGTCAGGACCTCGAGGTGCGTCTCGTCGAACAACTGCGCAACGTTGTCGTTGCCGACATAGATGAGACCCAAGGTATTGCCCCGTTCCAGCATGGGCACGCACAGGACCGACGTCAGCCTCAAGTTCACGACCGACAACGAATTCTTGAACTCGGCGTCGCTGAGTGCATCGGAGATGATCAACGGCGTGCGGCTCTTCATGACCCGCGCCATGATCGAATCCGATAGATGGCTGACCGCGTCGCTGATGGTCTCGTGGCGCAAGTTGCGCGCTACCTTGACCACCGGCTCCCCCGATTCGACCAGGACGATGAAGCCCTTGTCGGCGTTGGTTACCTGGATCACCACGTCGAGGAGCGTATCGAGCAACGCGGGCAGCTCGTATTTCTCCATCAGTTTTTGCGAGAACTCGAAGAGCTTCTTGTATGAATTCAGCTCCGCGAGGGTCCGTGCGGCCGTCTCGTCCGTCACCGGCTCGTCGTACAAAGAGAATGTCAGTTCGATGATGCCGAGCCGTATACGGTCGTCGTGGGACAGGCGATGTTTGTTGCGCTTGCGGCCGTTGATGAACAGTTCGGCATCGCGCTCCGTGGTGGCGATGTTGAAATCCCGGCCGTCAAAATGAATGTACGCGTGGCTTTCTCCCAGGCCCGGATCCGGCAGGACGACGTCCACTTCGTCGCTGCGACCGAGCGACGTTATCTTCTTGTAGATGTGGTAGACGCGGACCCCTTTTCCGGGAACCTGCATTCTGAGGGTGGCCATGGGTGGGGACTCCAGATCGGCGGGGAAGGGAGCCTAGAAGGTGAGCGTAACGCTCGCACCCTGGGCCAGGGGCGTGAGCAACGGGTCAATTCTGAGGCTGGTCGTGGGGGGCGGCTCGGCCAGCGTTTCACCGATGGTGACTTCGCTTTGAAAGTTGCGAATGGCGTCGACCACACCCCAGATCGCGACAGCGAAAAAGAGGCCACCGCTGACAATCTGAATGCGGGTGAGGTCTTGGGAATGATGCTCCCCCGTATGATCGACGCGATCCGTGGGACATTCGCCCGTCGAACCGTCGGGCTGGGCGGCGACCGGATCATCCAGGCAGGGACGGCGCGGATTCACCCCGTACAGGCCGAAGTTCGTGGCAAACGCGGCNNTTGTCCGACGCCGAACGGGAAAAAATTCAACGCGAAGGAGCGACGCTCTATCCTCCGTTCTAGAACCTGCACCCTGCGGTGTGCCAGGGCGGCCTCTCGTTTCTTCAAACGCGCCTCGATATCCCCCAGCTCGCTTTGCTGCTCGCGGATGACCTCATTGAAGAACTCGACCACCCGCGGGGGATCGAGAATGGGGTCGAACCGAAAGTCGGGATCCAGCTCCAGGAGCTTACGAAACTCCGTGCGTGCCATCTCGGGCTGCTTTTCGAAGAGGTACGAAACCCCTAGCAGCCGATGAGCTTGAGTGACCTCGTCCTCCGATTCCAGGCGCAGGTCCGGGTACAGCAGAGGACGGATCGTGGTGATGGCGCGCTGGTATTCCCCCCGCAGAAACGCCGTACGCCCCCTCTGGAATTCCTCGCTGGGGCCGACCGCCGCCGCGAGGGCCATCGCCAGTACGGGGAGCGACAGCGCCAACCCCATCACGGCGTCGCCGCCAAGCTGAGCACAATCGACTTACGCTCCCCGGCCCGAACGGACACGCGCTCTGCGGCAAAACCCGCCATCGAATCAACGGAGACCTCGATCTCTTTTTGGCCCTCGTCGGTCGGAAAGAACGGAACGTTGGCCTCCTCCCCGGGCTCAACCACAGTGCCACGGCCGGGATGCGCCGGGTCGCGCATCATCACCCGCACGTTGGCGGCCGCGGGCGCGGTCGTGACCACGAGGCGGGCCGGCCTCCATTTGAGCTGTCGGGCAATGATGTCGTCCGGAAGCGCCGGTCTGTCCGGCCCTACTTCGACCCGCTCGACGAAGCAACAACCGGAGGGACTGCGAAATTCGACCACATGGTTTCCGGTCCAGAGCACGGGCAAAGTCCGATGGTCGGTGTCGTAGGAGAATTGGCGTTCACCATCCAGATACACATCCACGTTTTGGGGGGTGGGTCCCAAGGTGAACGTGCGAACGAGGGGCTGAGCGGGAGTTCCGGGTGACTTCTGCGCGCCGTCGTCCCCGTCCCCCCGACCACCCGTGGCGGGGCGGTCGGCGCCGACACCCACAGCGCCGCCGGGCAGCCGGGGCCGCACCGGATGGCCGACCGGCGAACGCAGGGGCGAATCCTCCGCACTGGCCATTTCCGTTGGCCCGGCTGGGAGCGATTCGGAGTTACGGAGTGAGTCGGGGGATGGCGTTGCGATCGGCGCGTTGTGCGTCTTCGGGGCGACCGCGGCCGGGAGCGACCCGAGAACCGGGCGCGATCTCGTGCGGATGACACCCGCCGCAATTCCGCCCACAAGGCCGAAGGCGGCAGCGCCGATCGCGGCATTGCGGCCCCAGGAACGAAGGCGATCGCGTCCTTGCAGGCGCTTCAGGGCGGCGAGCACCTCCGCATCTTGGGGCGCGTAGGCCAGGACGCGGCTCCAGCATTCCATGGCGCGCCCGGGGACACGCCGGGCCAGATAGCTCTGCGCGCTCCGGGTCAGCGCCGGCGTCATGCGCGTGGGCAGCCCATTTTCGTAGGCATCCGGATCGCGGAAAAACGCCCGCAGCTCGGCCCGCACGTCGCCGAGCCCGGCCTCGACGAGATCGTCCTTCAGATCCGCCGCCAGGGCGGTCATTTGGGGATAGCGGTCGTCGGGCTCGCGGGCCAACGCTCGAGCCAGGATGCGGCAGAGTCCCGCCCCGCACAGGCGATTGAG
>PMNO01000153.1 GCA_003161835.1 Myxococcales bacterium
CTGGCCGGCGACGAGTTCGGCGACCAGCACGACATCGACATCTTCCGCGGCGATCGGGACGGCCGAACGCCCGACACCAACAAGCAGCTGGATCCCGTCAACTTCGATCGGCTGGACAACGATCCCTGGCGGCAAGACCTGTTCCGGTACGTATCGCGGCTGGTGAAGCTGCGCACCCGCGCCGACGCCCTGGCCGTGAACGACACCGCGTTCATCCACGTCGATTTCAACGACGGCAAGCGGGTCCTGGTCTGGAAGCGCGGGCGCGACGGCATCGACGCTCCGGTGGTGGTGGTGGCGAACTTCTCCGCCTTCGGGACCGCTGACCCCATGAACCCAGCTTCCGAGTACGTGGTTCCCGGCTGGCCGGCCACCCCCTCCGGAAAGCAGTGGCGGGAGGTGACGCTGGATCGCGTGGTGCCGGCGGCGCGGGTCGGCCGCGAGCCGCTGTTCCCGTGGGAGGCGAAGGTCTACGCCCTCGAGTCGTGGGCCTAGATCCGTTTCAATGCCGGCCGCGGCGACAGGCGAGCCGGCGTCGCGGCGTTCGGCGGAATCGTGTCGTTTGCCGCGACGGCCTCAGTGACACCTGGCGTAGTTCGCGTACTCGGCCACCCAAGCCGGCGCGGACGTCAGGTCCGCACCACTCCAGGTCTCGAGCGCCGTCAGAGCGCCATCGGTCCAAGTGACGAAGTGCGAATACGCGTGCTCGGTACATCCGGCGGGGCAATCGCCCGCTTTGGCGACGCGCTCTGCGAGGTTGCTCAGGGCCGCGGACGCAGCGGCGGCGGCGCGTCGCAAAGTGGGCAGCCATCCGCTCGTTCCGCCACGGTTCCGCAACCCCGGCAGTCGACGCGGGTGCCGTGAAACCCATCGTCATAAAGCTCGGTCGAGGTCGTGGCTTTCTCCGCGCGCTTGCCCTCGTACACGACCCGCGCGGGCAGGAACGCGATGTATCGGAGATCTTCGTCGTCGCATTCTGGGCAATTCTTGGGCACGGGCCAGGAGTTGGCGGTGTGCAATGCGCGATCGAGCCCGCCCGGAGCGTGGCAGCGCGGGCACACGTCGGCCGCGAAGACCACCTGCTTGCACGCGGTACAACTGACCTCGTACACACCGTCGACGAACTTTTCCCCGTCGTAGACCCAAGTGATCCGGCCGACCGGCTCGGCCCCCATGATCGGTAGCAAGCCATCCACGTACGTGCGGAACATGAGCTTCTTGGAGCCGCACTTCGAGCAGCCGGCGCTCGCCAATCGTTCGAGGCCCGGCTCATCGAGAAGTCCCATGCCGCCGAGCCTAGCCTATTCGTTGGCTCACGATAGTCTGGGAGACGTGCGGCTCAACCACATCCTGCTTCCCTGTTCGGACGTCGAACGATCCCTTGCGTTTTACCGATGCCTCGGCCTTACGCCGATCGTGCGCGACCATTTGCCCGATGGAATACCCCGCTATGCCCGCCTGATCTTTCCCGATGGCGACGCCACGCTATCTCTGGAGCAGGGCCCGCCCGCGGGTCCCGGCGTCGTCGTGTATCTCGAGTCCGACGATCTCGACGCTCAGATCGCGACGCTGGTCGCTGCGGGCATTGTCTTGTCCGCGGGCCCTGAAATGAAGCCGTGGTTCTGGCGAGAAGCGACGCTGTCGGATCCCGACGGCCACCGGCTGTGCCTGTATCAGGCCGGCAGCTACCGCCGGGATCCGCCGTGGCGGCTGTCGTCTTCGGTGGTTGCGCGCACCACGGCCGAGGTGGTCGATCTCGGTAGCTTTCTTACGGCGCACAATCGCGGCTACGTCGATACCGGAATCCCTTCGGCGCGAGACGTGCAGATTGGCGCCTACCTGCAGCGGTTGATGTCCAACGGAATCGAAGAGCGTGATCAGGCGGCAAACGCACTGGGCCAGGCCCACACGGATACGTTTCTCAGCTATGGCGAGCGCATGGCGACGCTGTCCGCGCGCGAACGCAACCCCCACCACGCTCTGCTCGGGGTTCTGGCGGTCGCCCTGACCTGGCGCGGCTGCGTCGACGTGCGGCCGGCCATCCCCATCTTGGGCCTTCTCTACGACGCGGCGAAACGCGCGGGCGGCGAGCCGGACCGCGTGTTTGTCGAGGCAGCCGCGCTTTGCCCCGCCGACGTCGCGCCGGTCCTGCGAGATTTCTTGACGCGCGCGGATCTCGACCAGATAGCGGACGAAATGGGGTTTTCGGACGGTCAGGATCGGGATGGGTTTCGCTATCGTCGCACGTGGGGCACGGGCGGTAGGTCTGGCGGGTGATCTGACCGATTTTCGCGAACGACTCGGACGTGACGTTCGCGACGAAGAAGCCGCGCCTACAAGAGTGCGACGCCGGCATCTTTGGCGGCGCGGCGCAAGGCCTTGTCCAGCGTCGCAAGTGGCACGCTGGCTCGCATCGCCAACTCCAGGTAGGAGGCGTCGTACGACGTGAGGCGGTACTTCTCTGCCAGTTGGAGCAGATCGTTGAAGACCGACCCGGTCGAAAGCAAGTCGACGGTGATAGGCGCATTTTCGAGCATCGCGAGGAACTGACGGCGTTGGGCCGGCTTGACGCGCCCTTTGCGCGCGACCTGGGCGAGGACGTTCGCAACCTCGAGCGGCCAGATCTGAGGAACGCCCCCCGCTCTACCCGACGCG
>PMNO01000329.1 GCA_003161835.1 Myxococcales bacterium
GTCCAGCGCTGGCGGAGCCTGTCTACCAGGACGCGACACTCGAGGCCGGTCCGGTGGGGAAAAATGAGCATGAACTCCTCGCCCCCCAGGCGGCAGCAGAGGTCCTCCGCTCCCAAGTCGTGGGTCAAGACGCCCAGCACGCGTCGCCACACCGAGTCCGTCGAAGCGTGCCCCAGGCGGTCGGTCACGCGATCCAGGCCATCGAGCTGCACCAGAAGAATTGAAAATCGATAGCCGATCTCCAGTTGGGCGCGGGCGATTTCGAGGCCCAGTCGATCGGCTCCGTGGCCCCGATTCCACAGCCGTGTCAGAGCGGGCGTATTTTCCGGATGAGAGACGCTTAGGTTAGTCATTTGCCTGACTATCACAGCAAGGGTCAAGCCACACTGGCGGGCGGGCGGTGTGGAGCATCCATGCCGTTCGTCGACCCATATCGCGGAGTCTGTGATTCGTTCCTCGGACGGAAGGCGCGGAAGGTTACGGCGGTGTAACCCGTTTCATTCCAGCGTCGTCGCGACGTGGTGCAACCGTGAGTGCGCCACGCACGAATCTCCCTCGCGCGCGCGCTCCAGTGCTAGAAGGATGGATGCGAAGTTTGGGCGCGGTGATGGAGCGGCATCGGGAGGAGATCATGAACCGATGGGCCGCCCAGGCCAAGGATGCCGCCTCCGCGCGAGGCCTCTCGGGCCCCGAATTGAGAAATCTGATGCCGTCATATCTGTCGGCGCTTGGCGGCGGAGAGCGTTCGACCGAGCAACTCCGCAAGCATCTGGAAAGCCATCTTTCCAGCCGCATTCGCCAAGGGTTCGACCTCTCCGAAATCGTGGAGGAGTTCAATCTGCTCGATGTCTGCATGGCTGCGCTGTGGACGTCGCTGCCACCGGGCGATCGGCCGAGCGACGAGGATCGCCAGCTGGTCTCGGCCTCCGTGCGGCGCACAGTCGTTTTGGTCACGCAGCTCTTTCAAGAGTACATGCAGCTCGACGAGCAGCGCGAGAAGCGCTACATGCGCTTGCTTCAGACGGTTGCGGACGAGGCTCTGCACGCACCCGAGGCGCCCATGCCCACCCGGCTCAAGGAGCTGCTCGAGCTGATTCTGGAGGCGATGGACGCGCTCAGTGCGGCGCTCGTCTTGTACGAGCCAAAGACGGAACGTCTACTGCTTGCCGCGTCCGCGGGCGTCGCGAACGAGGAAGTGCAGCACTACACCTCCTCGATCGGGCTTTCCGCACTCGCGGCAAAAGCCGATCCGGCGCGCAAGCCGACAAGCGACGCGGAAGTCGAGGTCACATTGCTCACCGTGAGCGACGCCCTTCGGCAACACGGCATCCGCTCCCTGCAGGGTATCCGCCTGCCGCCCCACTATCGATTGTTTGGCGTGTTGTACGTCGGGCTTCAGGATGAGCGCGTCCTGACGGCGCGGGAGCTGAGGCGTCTCGAAGCGCTGGGTGATCGGTTGACGCTCCACCTCGACAACGCGAAGCTCTACACGGATCTGCGCGAGCAAGTGGCGGAGCTCGGCCTCGAACGCGATCTACGGGAGAGATTCGTATCGATCCTGGCCCACGATCTACGTGGCCCTCTGTCCGCCGCCAAAATGAGCTCGCAGGTGCTGCTCCGGCGTCCGGAGCGGCTGGATGAAAGACAAGCACTGGCGGTCCGGATCGAGCGCAGCCTGGAGCGCATGGATCGGATGATCCGTGACCTCCTCGATGTCAGCCGCGTCCGGGCCGGGCAGCGCTTGCCTCTGCGGCTCGACCACTGCGATCTGGGCGCCGTTGCCCAGGGGGTGGTCGAGGAATTGTCCGCCACGCACGGCAACCGGTTCGATTTGGTGCGGGAGCAAGTGGTGCGGGGAACCTGGAGTCAAGAGGAGCTTCACCGCGCTCTGTGGAATCTGGGTATGAACGCGGTTCGCTATGGCGCCCCCGACCGGCCGATCGCCATCCGCGTCGAGCAGACCCCGCGGGGAGCTCGGGTATCCGTTCACAATTTCGGCAATCCGATCCCACCCGAGAAGCGGGCGGGTTTGTTTGATCTGTATTCCAGGCTCAAGGAGGGAGCCGGTACCGGTTGGGGGCTTGGGCTGGCGCTGGTGCGGGCGTGCGCGGAGGCGCACGGCGGACAGGTGGCCATCGCCGAGAGTAGCGAGGAGGCCGGCACCACCTTCACGATCGACCTGCCCACGGACTCGCGTCCTTTCCAGCAAACGGAGGTCGTGACGGCGAATGGGCCTGTCGGCGCAATTCCGGACCGGGGCACGTGGGGGCCCAACGTGGTCGCTGGCGTGGGCACGAACCCCGCCTAGTGGAAGCCTTGCGGTGCACTACTAGAAGAGCGTGGCCACTGTCTCTAGCATGCGCTCCAGGTTGACGGTCTTCTTCATGGTTGCCAGCCCAAGTGGAGCGCGGCGGGGATCGGATGTGAGAACCAACACGGGGATGTCGTCGAAATCGGGCACGGCTCTCATCCGGTTGTAAAACTCGGTCCCGTTCATCACGGGCATCGTGATATCGAGAATGATGCCATACGGCCGCCTCAGGCCCGGCATCAGGTCCAGCGCCTCCTTGCCGTTCGAGGCCAGCACGACCCTGTAGCCCTCGTCTCCGAGTGCATCTCGCATCGACTCTCTGATGTCCACGTCGTCGTCAATCACCAAGATCGTATTGGGGTTCATCGGCCGCCACTCGCGCTCGGGCCGGCGGCTTTTGATCTCACGCCCTGCCTCCCCCGGCGCTTGGCGCGACGGCCTCCGCCGAACCGTTGTGGCGCAATTTTTCCCACAGAGTCTTGCGGGAAATTCCCAGTAGCTCGGCGGTGCGGTTGCGCTTCCCATCCGCAGCCCGGAGGGCGCGCAGCAAGTATTCGTGCTCGAAATCCCGCACGGCCAGGTGCAAAGGACGCACCCCCACCGACTGCGGATCCACGGCTCGTTCGCGCGAAGTGGTGCCCATCACCGAGGGCGGCAAGTGGACCAGCTCGATCTGGCGCCCCCCCGATAGCACCATCGCGTGCTCCACCGCGTGNNGGCAAAGGGACCTCGATGACATTGATGCGATAGAACAGATCCTCGCGGAACTGACCGGTCTTGATCCGCTCGGCCAAATTGCGGTGCGTCGCCGAGACGATACGAACGTTCACGCGCACAGGGGTATTGGTTCCGAGCGGCTCCACCACGCCTTCCTGCAGGACCCGCAGGAGCTTGGCCTGGGCCGCGAGCGGGAGCTCGGCCACCTCGTCCAGAAGCAACGTTCCGCCGTCGGCGGCCTTGAAGCGCCCGTCCCGTCGTTTGACGGCGCCTGTGAACGCGCCGCGCTCATGCCCAAACAGCTCCGCCTCGATGAGGTTTTCAGCCAAGGCGCCGCAATTCACCGCAACGAAGGGCTTGTCGTGGCGTGCGCTGCCCGCGTGGATCAGCCGCGCCACCACTTCCTTTCCCGTGCCGCTTTCGCCGGTGATCATGGCCGGGGCGTCGCTGGGGGCGACCATCGTGATCATGTCGCGCACGCGACGCATCGCCGGCGATTCCCCCACCAGGGTGGGCTGGGACCCGCGCCCCGCCAGCTCGCCGCGTGCATTCTCCAGCTCACGGCGCAGGCCCCGCGTCTCGTCGATGCGTCGCAGCTGGATCAGCAACTCATCCACGTCGAAGGGCTTCGTCAGATAGTCGTAGGCGCCCTCTTTGACAGCCAAGACAGCCTGCGCGACGTCAGAGTAACCGGTCATCAGAATGACCTCCGTCGTCGGTGTCGTGGTCCGAATCCGTCGTAGCAAGGCCAGACCGTCCATCCGCGGCAGCCGTACGTCGCAAATCACGACATCGAACGTCTGCCGGAGCAGGTGCTCCCCCGCCGCCTCGCCGTCGGAAGCCACCTTGACTTGGTGTCCATGCTCCAGAAGTTGCTCCTCCAGTAGCTCGCGCAGCTCGGGCTCGTCTTCGACCAGGAGCACGTTTAGCAAGATCCGGGCTCCCCAGCGCCGAGGTCACCGTCTCGTAACAAGCCACCTTTGCCGTTACCATTCGGGAACACTTTCACCTGGCTCCTGCGCGAATGCGGCATGGTGCCCCTCACNNCCGCTCTATCGAACCAGAACAGTGGAATACGTGCCCGCGCAGGTGACCGCCGCGGATGGCACATCCACCGTGGTCTTTCCCGCTTCCGACGCCGACAGCCCATCGGCACCAACTGTTAGCCGCCAGGAGGTGACCGTGGCTTGACTGCCATCGGTGGGATTGGCGGGGCAGATCACGCTGGCGGCGAGATCCGCCACTGTTCCATTGATGTTCAGGGACAGGGCGCACGCGCCCCCCGCCACCGACCGATTCAGATCGGAGGTGGCGCCGCGGGTGACCGAGACCGAGCCGAGTACGGTTTGGGTGGATTGGCTCCCGTCGGTNNCAGCCGGCCAGCCAAGCCATCACGGTCAACGCGCGCAGTTTCCAGGCGGCCGCCATCGTGGTCTGAACTGTAGCATCGCGACACCAACACCGGCGCCCCGCCAGATAGGCAGCCGTGACCCGACCTGGGTATGCTCGTGCGCGTGATACGTCACGACACCAGTGGGCCCGTGGGTGGGCCAGCCGCAGGCGCGGCAACGGCAGCGAGCGCCGCGGCGCGCACCCTGGTCGAGCGCGATCTGGAGGTGTTCTGGCACCCGTGCGCTCGGATGCGCGACTACGAAGACTTCCCGCCCCTGGAAGTGACGGCGGCGCGCGGCGCGCGGTTGGTGCTGGCCGACGGACGCGAGGTGCTGGACGCCATCTCCAGCTGGTGGTGCAAGTCGCTCGGCCATGGACATCCCGGTGTCCGGGCGCGCATCGAACAACAGCTGGGGCGCTTCGAGCACGTGATCGCCGCCAACACGACTCACCCCGCCCTGGTGGAACTGTGCGAACGGCTGCTGGACATGGCGAACGGTCATTTCGTCTTGTCGCCTGGCCCGGGCCCCGGCGTCGCGTCGGGCGGCGGGCCGCGCGACTGCACCCGGCATTTCGGCAAGGTCTTTCTGGCCGACAATGGCTCGACCGCCGTCGAGATCGCGCTGAAGATGGCCTTGCAGGCACAACAACAGCGCGGGCAGGGGCGGCGCACGCGGTTCGCGTCGCTCTCGGGTGGCTACCACGGTGAGACCATCGCGACGCTGTCGGTGGGGGATCTGGGCCTCTACGCCGATCCCTACCAGCCGCTGATGTTTCCCGTGACCAAGCTCGGACCAATGCCCCACCGCACGGGGATCGCGGATCCCTTGTGGCACGACGCTGGTCCAGAATGGCCGGCGATCGAGGAGGCGCTGTTGTCGGTCGAGGGGACTCTGGCGGCGGTGGTCTACGAACCGGTGCTACAGGCGGCCGGGGGTATGCGCTTTTACAGTCCCGATCTCTTGCGCCGACTGCGGCGCTTCGCCGATGCGCACGGCGTGTATTTGATCGCCGACGAAATCGCGGCCGGGATGGGGCGCCTCGGAACGATGCTGGCCGGTCAACTGGCGGTCACGAACTCGCTCGACGCGCTGGACGAATTTGGCCACCAGGGCGGTCTGCCCGATTTTGCCGTCTTGTCAAAAGGGTTGACCGCGGGTTTCTTGCCGCTGTCCGCCGTGCTGACGACGAACGAGATCTTTGCCCATTTCGAAGGAGAGTGGGCCGAGCGCCGCGCTTTCTTGCATTCCAACACCCACACCGGCAATGCCCTGGCGATCGCCGCCGCCCTGGGGGCGCTCGATGCCTATGCGACCGAAGGGATTCTCGAGCACGTGGCCACCGAGGGGCCCCGGATGCTGGCCGCGCTGACGTCGGTTGCGCGACGGTCGCCGGTGCTCACGCAAGTNNGATCTCGACGCAATGGTCGAAATTCTCGCCGACAGCGTGGCCGCGGTCGTCGCCGGGGCCTGAAGCAGACATTCATCGCTCGCTGCGCAACATCGGTTGCTGCGCGCCTGGCTCGCTGCGCAGCGCGCATAAAAAAAGGGCGGTGCAAGAAGTCTGGCGCCAGCCCCCCTGGGCCCGACTTCTCACACCGCCACCCCATCCACGCCCTTTCCCGCCCCCGGACACCAAAACCAGCAGTTTTTCAGAGTGACTTAGGGATTCCTCTTATTCAGTTTTCGATCCCGGATTGTTTGATTTGCCACCAACCTTCCCCGCTAGCCTTTCGTTTCCCCCCGAACCCCTTCCGCTCCGTCCCGTCTGCGATGTACTTGTTATAGCGAACGCATGTTTCAGCATCCTTTCGCCCTCGCGTATTCTTCGTAACATTGAAGACGCAGATGGCGCGTCACGCCAGATCGCCACCAGGGCCTTGCGAATGAACAGGCAACCCGGCTTGTTTGGCGACGAAAAGGCCCGGTGCGCCTCAATTGGTGGGTCGGTTCTCTATGCGTCGGGGCCGCCCTGGCGGTTGGCTTCGGGATCGGACCAACCGCCGTGGAAATCGGAGCGCCCTTGGCGATCTGTGCCGCGCGTTGGTTGATTCACCGTCAACGCGCGACGTGGGCGGAAGGGATTGTGGCTTGCGCGATTGGGTTCTACGTCGGCGCGCGCGCGGCCGAGGCTCCCGAGTGGCCCGCCCCTCTGGTCGCCGCGATCGACCACGAACAGAAGGCCAGTGTCGAGGGTTGGGTGTGGGCGGGGCCGGACCCGACGTCGCCGAGGGAAGGCAGCCGCATGCGCGTTGCCATCGAGAGAATCGACGGGGCGCCGGCGCGCGCGCTGGTCGCGCTGGCCATCGCGACAGGCACGCCCGATTTGCTGCCGGGAGACGCCGTGCAATTCGTGGCGGCGCTTCGCTCGGTTCGCGGTCTGGCCAATCCGGGCCTCCCCGATTCCGCTCTGCAGGTGCGGGCCGATGGTGTTGACCTCTTTGCCGGAGTGGGCTCCGCCACCGCAGTCCGCCGGCTGCGCGGCCGAGAAGTTGGCTTTCCCTGGCGCGTGGTCCCAGTCATCCAGCGTGCCGCCACCCGGGTGCGCCGCGCGCTCGGCCAGGCGATCGACGGCGTCGTCACGGGACAGGCGGGAACGTTCTTGCACACGACGGTTCTCGGCGAAAGGCGGAACACCGACGCCACCGTCGAGGACGGGTTCCGCGCGGCTGGGGCCACTCACGTGTTATCCGTGTCAGGTCTGCACTTGGCCGCGGTTGCGGTGGTCTTCTTCTCGGGCGTGCGCTGGGCACTGGTCGCGGTCCCGCGGTTGCCTTTGTGGATGGAACCCCGCGCCACCGCTGCTCTGGCCGCGATCCCCGCGATTGCCTTCTATACGCTGGTGACCGGCAGCGCGATCGCGACGGTTCGCTCGGCGATCATGATGGTGGTGGGCCTGGTCGGCATCGCGCTCGGTCGTCGCAACACTCCGGTGGTGGCCATCGCCGCCGCTGTTCTCTTCATGCTGGGTTGGTCGCCTCTCGTGATCCTCGACATTTCGTTTCAGTTGTCGGCCGTGTCGGTTCTGGCGCTGGCTGTCCTGGTTCCGCGCCTCGTGCCTCGCGACCGCCCCAGCGAGACGCGAGCGGCGACGGCGATCCGAGGTTGGCTTGTGCGGCCGGGGAGGTGGATCGGCGGCCTGGCGGCCGCAAGTCTGGCCGCCGGCCTCACCACCGCGCCGATCGTGGCGCACCATTTCGGCGAGGTGACACCGGCGGCGCCGTTGGGCAACCTGGTTCTCGTGCCATTGGTCGAATTCGTCCTAGTTCCTTTCGGTCTGGTGGGTGCCACCGTCGGTGCCACGCTGGGCAAACCGTTCGGGTTGCCGATGCTGTCCGTGGCGGGTTGGGCATCGCGGGCCGCGCTCTGGCTGGCGGAGCGCTTCAGGGGCCACGCCCCCGTATGGTTGACACGGTCGCCGAACGTGTTCGAAACGGTGACCCTGTGCTTGGGCGCGGCGTGCACGCTGAGCGTTTTGCGCCGTCGTCCGGACGGCTCGCGGTCGCGACCACTGACTGTTTGTGCCGCGCTGCTGGTCGCTGCCGCCACGTGCAGTAGCGTCGTGCGGGAGATGCAACGACGCTGGAGCAGAAACCTGGTCGTGACATTTCTGGACATCGGACAGGGCGATGCCGCGGTGGTTCAAATCCCGGGCGGCGGCACCGTACTCATCGACGGCGGAGGAACATATGACGGGTCGTTCGATCCAGGGGCGCGGGTGGTCGAGCCATTCTTGCGTGCTCACGGCATCACCCACCTGGACACCGTGGCCCTGTCCCATCCCCATCCCGATCATCTGGGCGGGCTTCATCGCATCGTGGCCCGATTCCCCGTCCATAGTTTGTGGACGTCGGGCGACGACGGCCACAATCCCGACTACGCCCGTTTCTTGGCCGAGGCCCGGGCGCGGGGCATTCCCACGCCCGTGCCGGCGCACTGGGAGATCAACGGCGCCGTCATCGAACCGCTCGGTCCGTTCGTCGCCCAGCGCACCCCCGACGGGCGCGCCGAGGAGCACATCGGCGCACCAGAAGGTACCACCGTCAATGATGCGTCCTTGATCTTGCGCGTCGCTTTCGGGGGCCGGGCGGTGCTATTCACGGGCGACATCGAGGCGAACGGCGAGGGCGAGCTCGCCGGGCGCACGTCGGTTGGCCAGAGCGTGGCCTCCGACGTTTTGAAAGTTCCCCACCACGGCAGCCGTACCTCGTCGAGCGCGGAGCTGCTCCAGGCCGTCCATCCGGAAATGGCGATCATCTCGTTGGGCTGGAGAAACCGATTTCACTTCCCGAGGCCAGAAGTTGTCGAGCGCTATCAGGCCCGGAATATTCGTGTCTTGCGCACGGATCTGGACGGTGCCGTCACCGTTTCGATCGCGACCGAC
>PMNO01000327.1:0-11012 GCA_003161835.1 Myxococcales bacterium
AAATACCTGCGGAACTCGCCCACCACTTCGTCGGGATCGGTGCCGAGGTTGGGGTTTTTTTCCCGGGTCAACGAGCGCGCCGCTTCCAGCATCGCACTGTAGGCGCGTTTCACCGCGCCCTTCGGATTGCCGTCGTCCAACAGGATCTGCGCCTCGAAAATTTCGCGCTCGCTGGCGGCCAGGCCCATCTCGACGACCGGAACCACCTCGCCCGCGCACTCGCCGACGCCCATGTCGTCGATCGTGTACTCCCGCGGATCTCCCCAGTCGGAGTAGTAGCTGCGATCTTGCTCGTAGCTGGGCAGGACTTGCATCTCCTCGACCAGCGCGCGAATGGACTTCTTCCCGATGCGGTTGACGAACGCGGCAAACCCCTCGCCGTCCAGCCGCTCGGCCGCGTAGCGCGACGTGAGTCGCTTGACGACCTCGGGCACCCGCCGCGACGGCACGGCGCCGATCGCCAGGCCATACGAACCGGCGTTGTTCGTCCACTGCCCCCCGACGACCAGCTGAAAATGGGGGACCCGGTGGCCGTTGACGTTGCGGCTGACGCCGAGGAACCCGATGTCGGCCACGTGGTGTTGCCCGCAGGCGTTGAAGCAGCCGCTGGCCTTGATGTGCAAACCGCGCGCGTTCGGATCATCGGCGATGCCGGTATCCACCAGCTGACGTCCCAGCTCCGCCGCCAGCGCCCGCGACGAGGAAATACCCAGCTTGCAGGTATCGGTGCCCGGGCAGGCCGTGATGTCGGTGATGGTCCCCGCGCCCGCCGCCGCCAGATCGATGGCCTTGAGCGCCACGTACAGGGCGGGCAGGTCGGCCTCGCTCACCCAGCGCAAGATCAGGTTCTGATCGGCGGTGGTGCGCATCGAATCGCCGGTGAAGTGGCGCGCGACGGCGCCGAGCGCGCGCGCCTGTTCGGCGGTCAGATCACCCAGAGGCAAGGTGATCACCGCCATCACGTATCCCGGCTGCCGTTGCGGCACGACGTTGCTCGCGCGCCAGCGCTCGAACCCCTCGGGGTACGGACCGGCCGGCAGCTTTCCGGGCCGACGTACCGGTTGTTCATCGGTCACGTGCAGGTTCGTCAGGAACGCGGTCCAGCGCGGATCGGGCCTCAGCGTGGCCCGCTCCTCCAGCACGAGGCGCTTGAATTCCTCCATCCCCAGCTTCTTGACCAGGAACTTCAGCCGCGCCTTGGCCCGGTTCGCCTTCTCGCCGAGGCGCCCGAACACCCTGCTTATCGCCTGGGACATGGGCAACAGCTCTTCCTCGGGCAAGAAGGCATCGAAGAGCTGCGCCGACTGCGGGACGGATCCCAGGCCGCCACCCACGTAGAACTCGAATCCCCGGCGGGTCTCGCCGTTTTCGACCCGGGAGCGCGCGATGCATCCCAGATCGTGAAAATTGGTCAGCCCGCAGGGATTGTCCTTGCAGCCCGAGAACGCGACCTTGAATTTGCGTCCGAAGTTCTGGGTGTCGTCGTGGCCCAGCAGGAAATAGGTCATGGCCTGGGCGTAGGGCGCCACGTCAAAGGCCTCGGTCTGGCACACGCCGGCAAACGGGCAGGCCGTCACGTTGCGGACCGTGTTCCCGCACGCCTCGCGGGTGGTGATGCCGCTGGCCGCCAGGCGTCGCATCAGATCCGGTGTGTCCTCGATGTGCACGAAGTGAAGCTGAATGTCCTGCCGGGTGGTGACGTGCAGGATGCGATCCGAATACTCCTCGGCGAGATCCGCCAGGACATCGAGTTGATCCGGGGTCAGCGCCCCGAACGGGATCTTGATCCGCTGCATTCCAGGCGCGTCCCACAGGGTCACGGGCCCTTTGGTGGTCTCGCCCGAGGGGAACGCCAGGGTCTGGGTGGTCTCGCCGTCGTGGCGTTGTCCATTGTCGTAGCGCTGCCCGTAAACCCCGCGCCTCAGGCGCGTCTCCGCGAATAACTTTTCCTCGATCTTGCCCTTCTTGCGCAGTTCGATCTGCGTTTCGAAGATATCGATCTCTCGTCCCCAAGCCTCGGGCACTTCCGCACCCAACTCGTCTTTCCAGGTTCTTGCGCCGTTCATGATGTGGTCTCTCCCGAGGGTGGGAAGAATAGGAGCGGATTGCCCGGGGTCAAGCGCGGCGACCGGCGAGTCTGAGTCATGGCGTGGCCGCCAGCCGCGAACAATTGCCTCCGCCCACCGGGCAGCTGCCCGCCGGAGCGCAATCGGCGTTTCGAACGCAGCGCTTCGGAGCGCAATACCGGGTGGACGGGGGATCTCCGACCACCGTGAATCCGAGCGGACCGGCCGCTGCCCCGGGCTCGCAAGCCAACAGGGGATCGTCATCGCAGGGCGGCGAGGCTCCCATTCCCCCGTCGGCCGCGCCCCCGCGGGACGCGCAGGTCGCAAGGCACAGATGTCGCCCGTCGCCAAAAGTCGCGCACGAGGTGCCCGCGGGACAGGCGATCGCGTCGCAGTCGGCGGAACAACGGCCAAAGGCGCCGAGGTCGGCGCACAGGCCGCTGGCACAGTCGGCGTCGGCGCGGGCACCCTGCGTATCACCGCAGCGTGCGCCGATTTCGAAGGGATAGGACGTGAAACACGCGCGCGTCCACGAGGCACGAAGCGGCCCGGCCAGAAGATCGCGGCAACGAAAACCGGTCGCGCAGGCGGTGTCATTTGCGCACGTGGGGAGGCACAACGAACGCCGCCAGGGCGTGATCGGGACCGGAGTGGACGAACTCGGCGGAGAGTCCGTTCCGGCGGCGAGATCTGCGCAGGTGGTTCCAGCCGGGCAGACGGTCGCGCCCCCCGCCGCCGAATCACAGGCGACGCTGCACAGGCCCCGTGACAAGACCGGCGCGCAAGGCATCGCGGAGCCGCACCAGCAGCTCAGGTTGTCGGCGCATTGCGCGTCGATGTCGCACCACGATCCCGCCCCCGCGGGCAGGACGTGGACGTAGGCGTCGTGGCTCTGTTGCAGCGATCCCACGGCCGGCGCCAGACCGACCAGGGTTACCCGATACGAGCCGGGAAGGGCGTAGGTGTGGGTCGGGGATCTTTCCGACGAATCGGGCGTGTCGTCGCCGAACGTCCACAAAAAGCGCGTCAACTCGGCGGACGCGATCGGCGTGAAGGCCAGGGTCAACGGGGCGGTTCCGTCGCAGCGGCTGACGTCGGCAACGAACTTTCCGCAACCGGTCGCGGAGAAATCCAGCGCCAGCGACATCAGGGCCGCGTCGGGCTGGGTGGGCACGTCCTCGGCGCCGGCGTCTCCCCCGGCGTCGCTCGGGGCCTGCGATGGTGTGCTGCACGAGATCGCCTGCCAGAGCACCACGCCGAACGTCAGCATCCCGCCAGACGCGAGGGGATTGTCCATCGGGCGGCTAGGTTAGCCGGGGAACGAGGCCCTGGCGAGTTACCTCCCCGCCCGTGCGGCCATCGCCTCCAAATGCGCGCAGACTTGCTCGGAGTCGGTGAACCTGAGGCCGGCGCGGCCGAGCGGACGCCGCGCATCCACGACCGTGACCCGGATCTGGGGTTGGCCGCCAATCTGTGAGAACACGAGGTGCCCGGTGTCCGCGACATCCAGCCCCGGCAGCGCTGTGATTGATGCGCCCGTCAGCGAAAGCTCGAAGACGCGAACGGGGGTCTCGCGGCCTGAATCCGATCGATAAAGCGCGTGCCAGTCCACTGGATGACGCGGATATCGACGCATATAGCTTCCAAGAGAGGCGGGCAGGGGAGGGCCGTCGGCGTCCTCGACGACGGCGGGGGGCGTCGTCGCGCAGTCGGTGTCGTTCATCGGCCCGGATGGACGACTCACGCAGCGCGCGGCCTCCGTTTCGCCGCCGTCCATGAGCAGCTGCTCGGCCATCGAATGGAAGAGACGCACGTTGCGATCGATGCCCGCACCCAGCAGCAAGGGGCGGCCCGAAGTCCGCGTGGCACCGACCTGGAGGCTGGACTCGAGCACGCCGAGCACCGGCGCCGAGATCCCCAGAAAGTCGGCGATCAGTCGCGAGGAGGCATGCATGAGGTCCGCCTCCGCGGAGTTCCGGATGAGGTTGCCGACCAGCCGCCCGGCAAAGGCTTCCAGCGCTTGTTCGAGCGCGGCGCGAATGTTCGGCCTTCCGACGATGTGGGCCAGCAGGCTTTGCATCGACCGCGCGGGGGTCGCACCCAGCCCGGCCACCAGCATCGCGCCTTCGAGGGTTCCGCCAGCGACGTGCTCGATTTCGCGAGCCACCTGCTCCTTGAAAAAATTGTAGGAGCGTCGGATCGACCGCGGGTCCGGGCCCGACACCACCAGACGCATCGCCCCCATTTCGAACAGGTCCACCAGATCACCGCCGGCGTCGGTGCCGACGTCGGCTATCACCACATCCGCGTCCAGTTCCCAGATCTGGCTCAGCAGGCGGTGTTGTTGTTCGACGTCCGCGGATCCCATCTGGGTGGCTGTTCCCTCGGCCGAGACCAGGTGCAGATTGCGAACCGTGGTGGACGTGAGCGCCTGCTCCATGGTGTCGATTTGGTCGTGCATCAGGGCCTTGAGGCCCGGAACGGGGGTGGTGATGCCGAACAGCTCGTGTTGGGTTGGATGCCGGAGGTCGAGATCAATCAGAACCACCCGCGATCGCAGACCGGCAAGCGCGATGGCCAGATTCGCGGCGACGGTGCTCTTGCCCACGCCGCGGCGTCCACGCACCGCAATGAATCTCGCCCCAGGCCGTCCCCCGACGGGCGCATGCCAACGCCCAGCGCCGAGCACTTTCAATCGCCCCAACGCGACCGCCCGCTTGGCGGTCGGGGCTACTGGGTCGAACCTGGCGCGGGCAAGATCGTCCATGGGGGGGGCGCCAAGGCGTGGCGCATGCTGATCTCATCGACAGGTCGGGTCGGTTCTGTACCCCGAGATACCGCGTCAGACTTCCGCCCCTTCGCGCCACGAATCCGACGTTCAAAGGGCTGTTGGCCTTAAGAAATCGGCTGAGCGGTCGATGGCCAGGGCATGACCTGCCTTGAAGGAGAAACCGCTCGATGGCGCTTCCCGCGACGGCCGTGACTTCGGGATCGGGATCGTCCGCCGGGGCGTTTGGCCTGGTCCACGGACCGCAAAGCCCGCTCGTCGATACCAAGCGTACCTGCGCGCGCGTCGCGGCCAGTGACGCCACGGTGTTGCTGACCGGCGAGACCGGAACCGGCAAGGAGATCTTCGCGCGGTTCATCCACGCCCAGAGTCCCCGGGCGGCGCGGGCGTTCGTGCCGGTGAACTGCGGTGCGATTCCGGAGACCCTCCTCGAAAGCGAGCTGTTCGGCTACGTCAAGGGCGCGTTCACGGGCGCGGCTTCGTCGCGCAAGGGCCGGGTGGCCCTGGCGGAGGCGGGGACGCTGTTCCTCGACGAGATCGGCGAGCTGCCGTTGTCGCTGCAGGTCAAGCTGCTGCGGCTGCTGCAGGAGCGGTCGTACGAGCCGATCGGATCGTCTGAATCGATCTCGGCCAACTTCCGGTTGATCGCCGCGACCAATCGCGACCTGGCTGACGAGGTTCGCGCCGGGAGATTTCGAAGCGATCTGTACTACAGGCTTCACGTCTGCCCCGTGCGGTTGCCCGCGTTGCGCGAGCGCCGCGGCGACATCGGTCCCCTGTTTCAATACTTCTGGACACGGCGCGGGGAAACGCGGCCGGTGGAGACCGCCGTCATGCAGTGCCTGTCGGGGTATTCCTGGATGGGCAACGTGCGCGAGCTGGAGAATTTGGTCGAACGGGTGTCGGTGTGCGCGGAAGGCGAAGTCATCCGAATGTCCGACCTGCCGCTCGGAATACGCGCGCCGCATCTTGAGGCGCTCGAACCGCGCGGGCTGGGGCAGGGCTTTCCATCGGCGCAGCTGGAAGTCCCCGTGCTGGAGACGACCGCCACCTTCGGGGCGCCAGGGCCGACCACGGAATCGGGTTGGCCGACCGAAGCGCTGACGGCGCCGTCGGTGTGGAACCCAACCTCCACCCTGGGCGCGATCGAGACGACGTCGGGCGACAGTGACGCTCCCGAAGCGAACCTCCTCGGGGGGATGGGCGCGCCCACGGTCACATCGCTGGACTCCCTGGCGCAAATGGCGGCCGACGCCCGGCAGGCGCATCGGCTGTCCACCCCCCCTCCGTCCGAGGAAGCGGGCAACACGCCCACGCCCATCTTGCAGTTCCCGATCGATCTGCCGACCATGCTGCGGGAGTTGGAGAACCGCTACATCAATGCGGCGCTGGCCCACACTGGCAGCAACAAGAAGGAGGCCGCGAAGCTGCTGGGGATGGGGCGCACGACGCTCGTGGAAAAACTGCGCCGCCGCGCCTCCGATCGCCAGCCGGAAGCGGACGACGAGCCGACATTCTCGTCGCCGCCGATGGCCACTCCCGCGCCACGCACCTGACGGCGCGGACGGCACGAGGGGTGCAGTTCTTGTGAGATCGTGGTGTGGAACGTCGCGATTCTGTCGCTGATACCGGGCTTGGTCCTGGCGGGTCATCCTGTCAAGTCGGTCCGGGGAGCACACCTCGGCGACGAACCTCCAGCCGGATTGCGGATGACGCTGTCGGCGACCACGGAGCGAATTCCGTTGCCGCGGGCGCGTGGACCCATTGTGCTGTCATTCGACGCGCTCTCGCGTCGGATCCGTCTGGTGCCGTCGAAGAAGGACAGTGTGGCGGCGCTGGCGGCCCAGGTCATCAAGCACGCGGGCGTGCTGTGCCCGCAGATCGCCGTCAAGGGCGCGGCGGTCGAGATGCGCTGTCGGAGCGCGCGCATCGAAGTGCAGATCACGCCCCAGGGCAAGGACACCTATCTGGACATCAACGAGCTGCGTGGTCTGCCCTGGCGCGCCGGTCCCGACGCCGCGCCTTCCTTCTTTTACGATCCGTGGCGCGCGGGTCTCGGACAGAGCTGTCCCGGAAAATCGCCGGCCGTGCGCGCCGAATGCGAGCTGAGGGACGGCGACCAGCTGGCGGCCGCGATCCAGCTTCGCGCGGCGCTGGAGACCACCGCTCGTCAGTTTGCCTGCGTGCGCCTGGGTGATCTGGCCGTCGCCACCGGTGATCCGATCACGGCCGCCGGATGGTACCGGCGGGCCGGGGCCTTTGGTCCCTTCGGCCGCATCGCGGACATGAGGCTGTGCGAGCTGGACGGCCGATGCTTGCAAAGCACCGAACAGGTGCTGCACACCTTCGACGCGGCGGGTTTGCCGGAGCCGTTGCGCGCCGAGTCCCTTTTGCGGGGCGCGCGCGCGGAGGCCTACGCGGGCCGGTTGCCGTCGGCCATGCACATCATCGCGAAGGAGGTCCACGCCAAGGGAGTCTCCAGTGTCTGCCGCGAGGGTGGGGAATTGCTTTGTCGGCGGATCCTCCTCGAGGCGATGCGCGGCGCGCAGGCCGCCTTCGCTCCCTTGCTGGCCGGCGCAAAGCGCGACGAGAACCCGGCGACACCGCAAGGGGGTACGCGGGGCCCACCGCTCGAGCAGGATGAGCGCGCGTATCTGGAGGAATTGCTGGAAACATATCTGGCGATTCCGTCCTGGGAGAAGGGGCCTTTCGCCGTCGAGATGGTTCAATCCGCGGCGCCCTTGGCCGCGCGCCTCGGCGCTCCGGCCTTCGCCGGTAACCTGCTGGCGTCGCTGGCACCAGAGGTCCCCGATGCGCAACTGGGAGAACATCTGCTCCTCGCGGCCCAGGCCTTCATTGGTGGCAAAGACTGGGCGCGGGCACAACTCGTGGCCGTGTACGCGCAGAGCCGTCTAGGAAACAAGGGCGCGCCGACGGGCAAGGGAGGCGCCGGCAACGTCTGGCAAAGCCCGGGGTGGAAGGCTGTATTTCGGGCGCTCGCGTGGCATGCACAGCAGGACGATGTCTCGTCGGCCGATCGGGCGGCGATCGAGGCGGAGCTGACCGCCACCCGCGGGGAACTGGCGAGCGCGCGCGAGACCCTGGACAAGGCCAAGAATGTGTTGAAGGCAGCCCATGACACGCGCTCTTCGCGCGCCCGGACAGCCACCGGACAAGGCGATCCGGTGTCGACATCCGCCGACAAGGCGCCCGCTCAGGCGAAGGCGGCGGCGCCGGTCGCCAAGAACGTGGAGGCCCAGGAATGAAAGCCCCGAGTGGTTCCCCTTCGAGCACGCGCGCGCTCTCGGCGTCGGCCGCCGCGCGCGGCGCGTTGATGCCGATCGGCGACAGCCCGGCGATGCGCGAGGTGCTGGCCGCCGCCGAGGACGTCGCGGTCGCGGCGACCACCGTGCTGATTCTGGGTGAGAGCGGGACGGGCAAGGAGATCCTCGCGCGGCACATTCATCGCTGCTCGCCGCGCGCCGCCTTCCCCTGGGTCGCGGTCAACTGCGCGGCGCTGCCCGCCGATCTCCTCGAAGGCGAGCTGTTCGGACACGAGCGCGGCGCCTTCACCGGCGCCAACGAACGGCGCATCGGGCGCATCGAGCAGGCCGACCACGGGACCCTGCTGTTGGACGAGATCTCCGAGCTGCCGCTCGGCCTGCAGGCCAAGCTGCTCCGGGTCCTGCAGGAGCGTGAAATTGATCGCATCGGCGGCACCCGCTCGGTCCCGGTCGATGTCCGCGTGATCGCGACGTCCAATCGCTCGCTGGCCGAGATGGTCGAGCGCAAGGAGTTTCGCGCCGATCTCTACTATCGCCTCGATGTCTTTCCGATCTGGCTGCCGCCGCTGCGCGACCGTCGACAGGACATTCCGGCGCTGGTGGACGAGCTGGTGCGGGTCTTGTCGCAATCCCTCGGCCGCTGCGCGCCCCAGGTGGAACCGGACGCGCTCCGTGCGCTCGCCGCCTACACCTTCCCCGGGAACGTGCGCGAGCTGGGCAACATTCTCGAGCGTGCGCTGGTGCGCTGCCGCGAGCCCGTTCTGAAGCTAGGCGATCTGCATCTGGCGATGGGAACCGCGGTCGCCGAACCTTCCGCTGCCGGCGCTGCAGCGATGCGGCACGGCGAGGCTCATGCGCATCGGTCCGAAGTGGCCTGCGCCGGCGATCCGGTCTTTCCCGAGGGGCTGCCCGTGGAGCTGGCGACCCTGGAACGACTGGCGATCGGGGAGGCTCTGCGCGTCGAGGGCGGCAATCGCACGCGTGCGGCGCGGCATCTGGGCATCAGCTTGCGGACCCTCAGAAACAAGCTGCGCGCCTACCGGACGGCAACAACCGCCGGGCGGCAAGACCTGCCCGGCACGAATGACCCGCTCCACGCGCGCGTCAGATCCGCGACGCTGGCACGGCCCTCGCAGTCATCTCCTTCGCGGAGGGCAGCATGAAACTTTTTGACACAACCTTGACGCGACTACAGGAGTCGCTCGATGTGCGCCTGGTCGAACACAACGTTCTGGCGGGCAACGTCGCGAATTCCGACACGCCCGGCTATCGGCCCAAGGAGCTGGATTTCACGCAGGCCATGGCCGCCGCGCAACACGCCGCGGGCACCGACGCGCTGGCGGGCACTGATGCGCGCCACATGGGACCCGACGGTGCGATCTCCGACGGCGCCCAGGGCTCGCGCGCGACGGTCGCGGCCACTCAGTTGGTGCGCGACGGCGCGGGCACGAGCCCCGCGCTCGACGGCAACCAGGTCGATCTGGATCGCACCATGGCCGGGTTGGCCGAAAATTCCTTGCAGTACGGCGCGAGCGCCCGTGCCGCCGGCAAGAAGCTCGCGATCCTGCGCTACGTCGTCTCCGATGGAGGAAGCTAGTCATGGATTTCCTCACGGCATTGCGCATCAGCGGAGCGGGCCTGGGTGTCGAGCG
Source organism: Myxococcales bacterium (assembly GCA_003161835.1). Taxonomy (GTDB): domain Bacteria; phylum Myxococcota_A; class Polyangia; order Fen-1088; family Fen-1088; genus FEN-1088. The sequence continues at coordinate 9,791 of PMNO01000327.1, forward strand.
GACCCGGGTCAACCTGGCCACCTCCAATCTCGCCAACGCCGAGACCACCCGTACTGCCGAAGGGGGACCGTACAAGCGTCTGGATCCCGTCATTCAGGCGGTGGCGTTTCCGACGGAGCTGGGCGACGCGCAGCAGATGGGCGGTCCGGCGATGAAGGCGGAGATCGCGGGGATCGTGGCCGACCAGACCCCGGGTCGTCGGGTCTACAGCCCGGGGCATCCCGACGCGGACCCCGAAGGATTCGTCGTGTTCCCGAACGTCAATCCGGTCCACGAAGTCGTCAACCTGATGTCGGCCTCGCGCAGCTATGAAGCCAACGCGACCGCCATTGAAACCCTGAAATCCATGGCCCAGCGCGGCCTGGACATCGCGCGCTGATCCGGACCTGAAGGAGGCCAACCATGAGCATCGAAACCATGCGATCGATTGCGTCGATCACGCCCGAACAGGGGCCGGGGCAGATCGAGCGCTCGATGGCGAGCGCGTCGGGCAGCGGCTTTGCCGAGACCCTGGGCGGCGCCCTGCAGAAGGTGGATCAAATGCAGGTGGACGCCGACGTGCAGGCCGAAAAGGTCGCCATGGGCGGCGGCAACCTACACGAGATGTCCCTGTCCTTGGAAAAAGCAGACGTCTCGATGCGTTTGGCCATGAAGGTTCGCAACAAACTGGTCGAGGCATACCAAGAGATCATGCGGATGAGCGTTTGAAGCGGCTGGAGGATGGCGAGGATGGCGTGGTCGTGGAGCCAAGCGTTGTCGGTGCTGAAAGGATGACCCGATGGAATCGTTCCTAGTTCAACTGCGGGCGATCCCGCGGCATCTGGCGGCGCTCCCGGCCTCGGTGAAGTTCGGGGCGTTCGCTGGGTTGGCGGTTCTCGCGGTCATCATGGCGGTCACGCAGCTCGGAGGCACGAGCGGCGCCTGNNGCGGCCGCGCAGCTCAAGGCCGCGAAGATTCCGTTCAAGATCGACGCTGGCGGCTCGGCTCTGTCGGTGCCGGCCGCCCAGGTTTACGACGTGCGCCTGATGCTGGCGGCGGCAGGGCTGCCCAAGGGCGGCGGGGTCGGCTTCGAGATCTTCGATCGCGGCGATCTGGGCGTGTCGGAGTTCACCCAGCGGGTGAATCTGCGCCGCGCCATCGAGGGAGAGCTGGGACGCACCATCTCGCGCCTGGCGTCGGTGCGGTCGGCCCGCGTGCACATCACCCTGCCGGAAAAGGGACT